>CAYLSM010000171.1:0-10153 GCA_964386505.1 uncultured Gemmatimonadales bacterium | reverse complement strand
ACTTTCAGCGGCCTCAACTACAGCGACCTGTATTTCGACTGGGACAAGGGCTCGTACGACGGGGCCTCCGCGGTGGCGGCGCAGTACCGCTGCGGTCCCAACATCAACAGCGCTCCGAACATTGTCGGCTGGACCCGCAACGCCCAGTACACGGTGACCTGGAAAAACGGCTCGGCTGGCATGCTGACCCTGGAAGTGAAGGATGTCACGCGCAACCAGAGCGTGGATTTCGGCGAGCAGCCGGACGATTTCGGCTGGGGCTTTGTCCCGGCCGAGCTGATCGGCGACCGCTGGGGCGCCGGGGACAACATCTACAACCAGATGGCCGACGGTGTACCCAAGGCTGAGCGGACGAACAAGATGTCGCAGGAAATAGCCGCGGACAACACCGAGTCCTTCGGCATCTATCTGAACGGCATATTCTGGATGTTCGAGGATGTAGTCGCGATGCCCGCGGCCGGTGCGACCATGACGGTCACCACCGTGTTCGGCACCTGGAACGACGACCAGACCGAGTTCACCCAGTATGCCGATCCGCCGATGGTTGGCGATTCGTGGAAGGTCGAGATCAACGCCTCCACAGTAAAGGCCGAGGACGCAAACCTGGGCAAGATCAAGGTGGTGCCCAATCCCTACCTGGCCTCCTCGTTCCTCGACCTGTCTCCCGACAGCCGTCGGATCGATTTTGTCAACCTGCCCGACCGCTGCACGATCCGCATCTACTCGATGGGCGGCCACCTGGTCAACGTGCTCAACCATATCGGCGCCAACCGCAGCGGCTGGGGCAACTATACCGACTACGACCGTCTGGACTCCAAGGGCAACCCGGCCGTGTTCACCGGCTACGACAACCACGGCGGCAACGAGTCCTGGAACCTCCGGAACCGCTTCGGGCAGACCGTGGCCAGCGGGCTGTACATATTCCATGTGACCGACTCCCGGGGAAAGACTTTCGCCGGCAAGTTCTATATCGTGAACTGAGTCCCGGGGAAAGGGATGCAGGCAACCTCGGCACATTTTCCCCGCAGCATAACAGGAGGTAGTACATGTTGACAAAAACGGCCCTGCGCGCCCTGTTCATTCTCGGCGTACTCCTGTCTTTCCTGAGTGTCCAGCTGTCCGGACAGGGAGTGTCGAACCAGGCCTACACCGGACTGGACAAGTACCAGACCCAGGGTATCCCGAAAGGCGCCTCTTTTGTCGGGGTGCGGGCGGCGGAGTTCCTGGAGATTCCGGTGGGCTCCCGCGGTATCGCCATGGGCAACGCTTTCACCGCGGTGGCGGATGACATCTCCTCGATCTGGTGGAACCCGGCCGGACTGGGATTCATCCAGGACCGGGAGGTCATGCTCACGGTGGTGGACTATACCCTGGATCTGACCTACAGCTATGCCGCCGCGGCCGTGCCCATCGCGGACGGCAACATTGTTCTGGGCGGCTTTTTCGGCTACATGGACATCCCGGAGATGGAGATAACCACGATCGGCTCGCCGGATGGAACCGGGCGCACGTTCAACGCCTTCGATTTCCAGATGGGCGGCTCGCTGGCCTACAACTTTTCGGACCGTTTCGTGGGCGGAATCAACGTGAAGTACGTGCACCAGGATGTCTTCTCGAACATAAGCGGCAACGCTTTCGCCATCGACGCCGGGGGTATTTACCATACCGAGTTCATGGATCGCGAAATCCGCTTCTCGTTCGCGATCCAGAACCTGGGAACGAATATCCACATGAGCGGCCCGAATCTGCTCTACGAGGTCGGTCCGCAGGATGCCTCGGGGAATTTCCCCACCGGCTATGCCGATTATTCCTCGGACGTGAACGCCCTGCCGCGGCGTGCCACCCGCTGGATGACCGTCCAGACTCACACCTACCGTCTGCCCACGGTGGTCAAGCTGGCCCTGGCCTACAACGTGTTCGAGTCCGAAAAGGCCAACTGGCTGGTCTCGGGTGAGATGCAGCGCAACAGCAACGCCCCGATGAGTTACAGCGCCGGCACCGAGGTCAAGTACGGGTTCACGCCGTTCACCTCCGGCGCCCTGCGCCTGGGTTTCCTGGCCCAGTCGGATGAGTATTCCGACGCGATGGACAGTTTCGGGTACGAGTACCTGGGCCACGATGACGGCGGGATGCGCGGGCTGAGTTTGGGCGGAGGGGTCAGCCGGACCCTGGGCAGCCGGACTATCAATTTCAGCTACGCCTATCGCAATAAGGGCCGTCTGAGCTCGGACAATTTCTTCACCGTGTCTTTCGGCTTCTGAGCCCGGTCTTACTGCCCTGAGTGAGTCTCACCAGTGCGGCCTGCCCTCTGTTAAGCGCTCCGGTAAACCGGTGTGCTGCCTGGGGACAGGTCGCACTTTTTGAATTGAGAACCTGGAATGAATGATCTAAACCGTTGTATTTTGCGAGAGAACCTTTCATTTTTCTCCCATTCATCATTCTGAAGAAACTGTCGGAGGTCTGACCGAACCCCGAAATGGCATCTGAATCGAGGGAATACTGATGCTTAAAAGGCTTAAAAGGCGTAGTCTCTATCCGCACATCCTGGTCCTGGGCGGGCTGCTGTGCCTGCTGGGGCTGGGCGTGTTGCAGGCCCTTTCGCAGTCTGAGGACCAGCCGGGGACTGTTTACGAGGAGGATTTCAACGCGGACGGCAGGGTGGGGGTGAAGGATGTGCTGAGCCTGATCCTGCTGGGAAGCGGGAAACCGGAGGACCCGCGCGCCGACTACAACGGGGACGGGAGCTATTCCCTGGCCGATGTCGCCGCGCTGATCAGGAACATCCTCCGCGACAATCTCACCCCGCTCGAGGCGGTGGTCAACCCGGTGGAAAGCGACGAGTTCCTGCTCAACCCGGGCGTGGGTTTCACCTCGCCCAACACCACCGACTCCGACATGCAGCGCTGGAACCCGCGCTACCCGCGCTGCGCCAACGCCTACTATCGCTGGTACTGGAACGAGCTTGAGCCTGCCGAGGGCCAGATCCGCTTGGGGATGATCGACTCTCTGCTCGATCAGGTGCACCGGGAAAAGCAGGCTTTCTGTTTCCGGGTGATGTGCCAGGATGGGGCGGTCTGCGTGCCGCAGTGGTTGATCGACAAGGGCCTGAAAGGTAAGTACTATGATGACAAGGACCATTCAAAGGGATTCCAGCCGGATTACGGCGACCCACTGTTCACCGAATACCACACCCGTCTGATCCAGACCCTGGCAGAGCGGTATGACGGTAACCCGGACCTGATTTTCGTGGATATCGGCTCCGTGGGATGCTGGGGCGAGTGGAACACCGCCGGGGCGCCGGAGGGTTTCACTCTGCCCGCCAACTCTGTTCTGGACAAGATTATCGATGTCTATCTGCAGAAATTCACCAAGACAAAGCTGATCATGCTTATGGGCGGCGATTTGAAATACGCGATCGACCGCAATACCGGCTACCGCGCCGACTGCCTGGGTGACTGGGGCATGTGGAGCGACAACTGGAGCCACATGACCACTATCTACCCCGAGTTTCTGGCCGGAGCCCCCGGCTCGCTCGAAGCCTGGAAACACGCGCCGGTGGCCTTCGAAGCCTGCGGCACCATGTCCACCTGGTACACCGACGGCATGGGCGGACGCTGGACCAGGGAGGCCGCCCGCGACACCACGATCAAGCAGTCCCTGGCCTGGCACCTGTCCACGATGAACCCCTGTTATGGCCCCACTTACGACAATGTGCCGGATGAGTGGCTCGCCGCCTACAGAGAATGGGGCAAGAAAATGGGTTACCGCTTCGTGCTGCGCCGTCTGGCCCACCCGGGGAAGGTTAGTGTGGGCGGCCAGTTGAGCCTGCGCATGGACTGGGAGAACGTGGGCGTGGCACCCTGCTATTACGCCCATCCGCTGGCGGTGGAGCTCAGCGACTCGGTGGCCCACCGCAGCTTTGTCCTGCGCACGGATGCCGATATCACCGGCTGGTTGCCCGGCGCGGTCAGCTACAGCACCACGCTCACTCTGCCCGACTCTATACCCGCGGGCGAGTACAAGCTGGGCCTGGCCCTGCTCGATCTGAAAGGGGAGGCCCCGCGGATCAGGTTCGCTGTGCAGGAGACGGACCCGGACGGCTGGTTCAGACCGAGCCGTGTTCGCGTGAAATGAGTGCAGCAGACTGGCAGCCCGGCTGCGTTTCGATTAAAATGACAGGCAGTGGTCCGATCTGAGATGTTCCTGCAATAAACCGTGGCAGCGATACTGGAGGGCCGTCCATGTCGAAGAAGAAAGAGGGCGTTTCAGCCGGGCAGAGCCGGCTGACCGGTAACCCTGTTTCCAGGAGGCAATTCGTGCGTGAGTCCTCGGCCGCGCTGGGCGGCCTGTCCCTGTTCGGCGCCTCGCTCGGCGCGGTGGCCGGGTCGGCCGCTCCGGCGGCAGCCGCGGCGGCTGCACCCGGGGCTGAGGGAGTGAGTATAATCGGCCTGTACGGCCAGTGGGCCGCCTCTCTGGCGGGTGAGGGACCGGCGGCGCTATCTTTCCGCCGGCCGGAGTTCACCGACCTCAAGGCCTGGCACGGAAAAGCCCTCGGCCGCACCCTGGAATGCATGGCCATTCCGGAGATCGGCCCTGCGCCGCAAGCCAAGGTCAACAGAAAATACACGTTCGACGGGCTGGAGATCGAGGAACTGAGCTGGCAGTTGCCCTACGGCCGCGCCACCGAGGCCTACCTGCTCAAGCCCGCCGGAGCGACCGGCAAGCTGCCCGGTATCCTGGCCCTGCACGATCACGGCGGCTGGAAATATTTCGGCAAGCGCAAGATCACCAAGACCTCCGAGAATCAGCATCCAATGATCGTGGAGCACCAGAAGATGGATTACGGCGGACGGGCCTGGGCCAACGAGGTCGCCAAGCGCGGCTATGTGGTCCTGGTGCACGACACTTTCCCGTTCGCCAGCCGCCGGGTGATGCTGCAGGACGTACCCGCGGTGATCCGTCACGGGCTCACCGACGACAACCCGGAGGACCCGAAGAACGTGGAGGCCTACAACAACTGGGCCTCGGACCACGAGTCGATCATGGCCAAGTCGCTGTTCTGCGCCGGCACGACCTGGCCGGGAGTGTATTTCGCCGAGGACCGGGTGGCCCTGGACATCCTCTGCGCCCGTCCGGATGTGGACCCGGAGCGGATCGGCTGCGGCGGGCTGTCGGGCGGCGGGATGCGCACGGTATACCTGGGCGGGCTGGAGCCGCGGATAAAGTGTGCGGTCTGCGCCGGTTTCATGACCACCTGGCGCGATTTCCTGCTCAACAAGTCGTTCACCCACACCTGGATGTCCTACGTGCCGCTGCTGCCCAACGAGCTGGATTTCCCAGAAATCCTGGGCTTGAGGGTGCCTCTGCCCACGCTGGTGCTGGATGACCTGGATGACGAGCTGTACACGGTGCCCGAGATGAAGCGCGCCGAGGGTATTCTGGCCGAGGTCTACGGCAAGGCCGGGGCGCCCGGGAATTTCAAGTGTTCGTACTATCCTGGGCCGCACAAACTGGATGTCCCGATGCAGGAGGAGGCATTCGACTGGTACGACCGCTGGCTCAAGGCCTGATCCGGCCTGAGGCGGAAAGACTTCCGGGCTCTTTCTACCGATAAACGAGCCATCTGAAAAGAAAAGGCCGGGAACCGGCTTTCCCCAATATCTCAGAGGGAGAGCCAGGTTCCCGGCCTTGTGTTTTGCCGGGTTATTGTTTCTGCGCGGTCTCGGTCTGGTCGCCGCCTCCGCCCAGCACGGCGTAGAGCCGGACGTTGCTGCTGGCCTTGGCCAGTTGCAGCGAAACCAGCCCCTGCTGCGCTGCGAACAGCGAGCGCTGGGCATCCAGCACGCCCAGGTAACTGTCGATCCCCTTGTCGTAGCGGGCGCTCGCCAGACGGTAGGTCTCCTGGAGAGCGTCAACCAGCGCCTGCTGGGCAGTCACCTGCTGGTCTACGCTGCCGCACGCGGCCAGGGCATCCGACACGTCGCGGAAAGCGCTCTGGATCGCCTGCTCATAGTGTGTCAGCACGATCTTGCGCTGCACGTTGCTGGCCTTGAGCGCGCTCCAGATACGGGGGTCGAACACCGGCAGGACCGCCGCCCCGCTGTAGTTCCAGGTGTCGTTGCCCGACTTGAACAGGTTCGACAGCTCGTTGCTGGCCGTGCCGATGGCGCTGGTGAGCGAGATGCGTGGAAACAGCGCCGCGCGCGCCGCCCCGACATCGGCGTAGGCCGCCTTGAGCATGGCCTCGGCCTGCATGACATCCGGACGGCTGAACAGGACCTCCGAACTCAACCCGGCCGAGATTGTCTGCGACGGACTTACCCGGCTCAGGCCGCTGGGCAGAAGCTCCTGCGGCACCTCGCTGCCGGCCAGAAGGTTCAGGGCGTTGATATCCTGGGCCACAAGTTGCGTGTAGTGTGCCATGTCCCGCCTGGCCGATTCCACAGGGGTCTGGGCCTGACGCAGGATGAGACGGCTCACCAGGCCGACCTCGTAGCGTTTCTGCACCAGCTCGTAGGCCTTGCTCTGGGACTCGAACGTGTTCTGGGCCAGAGCCAGGTTCTCACGGTCGGCGGCCAGGGCCAGGTAGGTGTTGGCCACGGACGAGACCAGCAGGGTCTGGGCGCCACGGCGGGCCTGCTCAGAGGCCATGTACTCCTGCAAGGCGCGGTTTTTCAGGCTGCGTATGCGGCCGAAGAAATCGAGCTCCCAGGAGGTGACACCCAGGTTGACATCGTAGCGCTCGGTAGTCTGCGGCTGGCCGGGCTGGGTCAGGTCGGCGGAGGCATGCTGCTTGGACGCGCCGGCCGAGGCGTTGAACGCCGGGAACAACTCGTTGCGCTGGATGCCGTACAGCGAGCGCGCCAGCTCCACGTTGAGCGCGGCCAGGCGCAGGTCGCGGTTGTTCGCCAGGGCCAGACCGATCACCTGCTGAAGGTTGCTGTCGGTGAAGAATTCCCGCCAGCGCAGGTCCTGGGCGGCCGTAGCGCCCGCGACCGCAGGTCCTGCCCCGTAGGCCTCACCGCTGGGCCATTCGGAGGGCACAGGCGCCGCGGGACGGGAGTATTTCGGGGCCAGCGTGCAGCCGACTGCACCGAACGCCAGCCCGATTGCCAGAAGAAGCACCTTCTTATTCATATTCACTCCGCTCCCGGATGAAATGAACCAGCGTTCTCATCCGCTGGGTGCGAATTGCCTTTGCCGAAAACTTTCTCGATCAGCACATAGAACAGCGGCGCGAACACGATCACCAGGACCGTACCGGTTATCATCCCGCCCAGCACCGAGGTGCCGATGGCGTTCATCGCGCCGGCTCCGGCTCCGCTGGTGATGGTCAGGGGCAGCACGCCGAAACCGAAGGCCAGCGAGGTCATCACGATGGGACGCAGGCGCAGCCGCGTAGCCTCGATGGTCGCCTCGATCAGGCCCAGGCCCTGTTCCCGTCGGGCCTTGGCGAACTGCACGATCAGGATCGCGTTCTTGGTGGTCAGGCCGAGCGTGGTCAGCAGCCCGATCTGGAAATACACGTCATTGGGCATACCCCGCACCATCGAGAAGACCACCCCGCCCAGGGCCCCCAGCGGCAGGGCCAGAAGGATCGCGATCGGGATGGGCCAGCTCTCGTACAGCGCCGCCAGGCAGAGGAAAATCACCAGGACCGAGAAAGCATAGAGCATTCCGGTCTGGGACGAGGCCTGGCGTTCCTGATAGGAAAGCCCGTTCCAGTCGTAGCCTATACCCTGGGGCAGCTTGGAGGCTATCTCCTCCATCGCTTTCATCGCCTCGCCGGAGCTGCGTCCCGGAGCCGGTTCGCCCCAGATGTTCAGCGAGGGGAAACCGTTGAAACGCTCCAGACGCGGAGAGCCGGAACTCCAGTGCGAGGAGGCGAAAGAGGCGAACGGCACCATCGCTCCGGAGGTGTTGCGCACGTATATCTTTTCGAGGTCGGAGGGCAGGCGGCGGAACTGCGAGTCCGCCTGCACGTACACGCGCTTGACCCGGCCGGCCTGGATGAAGTTGTTCACATAGGCGCTGCCGAACGCCGCCGAAAGCGTGTTGTGGATCGAGCTGATCGGCAGGCCCAGTGCGCCGGCCTTTTCCCAATCCACATCCACCCGGAACTGCGGCACGTCCTCAAGCCCATTGGGCCGGACACTCGCCAGCCGAGGGTCCTGCATCGCCATGCCGAGCAACTGGTTGCGCGCACCCATCAGGGCTGTGTGCCCCATGCCGCTGCGGTCGACCAGCTCGAAATCCACGCCCCGGGCGTTCCCCATCTCGACCACGGCCGGGGGCGGGAACACGAAGATCATGGCCTCACGCATACTGGACAGGGCCATCGTGGCCCGGCGGGACACCGCGGCCGCGCGCAGGTTCTTGTGACGGCGCTCGTGCCAGTCTTTCATCTTGACGAACACCATGGCGTTGTTCTGCCCGCGGCCGGAATAGCCGTAACCCACGATTGACAGGCAGGAGGCCACGGACTCTTTCTCGTTCGCCTCGAAATATTTCTGAACCTCATCCGCCACGCCCTTGGTTTGCTCCAGGGTGGAGCCGGTTGGCATGATAATCTGGGTCAGCAGCATGCCCTGGTCCTCATCCGGCAGGAAACCAGTGGGCAAGCGCATGAACAGCAGGCCCAGCCCCACCACCAGGACTAAAAACACCAGCATGTAACGCAGTTTCCGGTTCAGGACATGCCCCACCAGACGGATGTAGCTGTCCCGGAAACGGAAGAAACCCCGGTCGAACCAGAGGAAGAACGGGCGCAGGAACGGTATGGCGCCCTCGGCCGCCTCATGCCCCTTGGCCACAGGCTTGAGAAGCGTGGCGCAGAGCACCGGGGTCAGGATCAAAGCCACCAGCACCGAAAGAAGCATCGAGGCCGCGATTGTCACCGAGAACTGGCGGTAGATCACGCCGGTGGAACCGGCGAAGAAAGCCATGGGGCCGAACACCGCGGCCAGCACCAGACCGATGCCGATCAGCGCGCCGGTGATCTGCTCCATCGACTTGGCCGTGGCCTCCCGCGGCGAGAGGCCCTCCTCGCCCATAATACGCTCCACGTTCTCCACCACTACAATCGCATCATCGACCAGCAGCCCGATTGCCAGCACCATGGCGAACATGGTCAGCATGTTGATCGAGAACCCGAACAGCCCGAGCACGCCGAACGTGCCCAGCAGAACCACCGGCACGGCGATGGTCGGGATCAGCGTGGCGCGGATGTTGCCCATGAACAGCCACATCACCAGGAACACGAGGATGATGGCCTCGATCAGGGTCTTGACCACCTCGTCGATCGCCACCCGCACGAACGGGGTGGTGTCGTAGGGGTAGACGATTTTCATGCCCTGCGGGAAATAGCGGCTCATCTCCTCCATCTTGCTTTTCACGGCTTCGGCCGTGTTCAGGGCGTTGGCGCCCGGGGCCTGACGGATGGCCAGGGCCGAGGATGGCTTGCCGTTGTAGAACGCCTTGACGTCAGCGGCCTCGCTGCCGAGTTCTGTCCGGCCTACATCTTTCACCCGCACCACCGAGCCGTCCGGATTGGTTCGCACCGGAATATTGGCGAACTCATCCGGGGTCTGGAGAAGGTTCTGAACAATGATTGAGGCGTTCAGGCGCTGGCCTTTCACCGTGGGCTGGCCGCCGAACTGACCGGCCGAGACCTCGACGTTGTAGGACTGCAGCGCGCCCACCACATCGTTAACAGTCAGGCGGTAGTCGGTCAGCTTGTCCGGGTCGAGCCAGACGCGCATCGAGTACTGCGAGCCGAAAATCATCACCTCGCCCACGCCCGGCACACGGGACAGCACCTTTTCCAGGTTCGACTGGGCGTAGTCCTGGAGGTCGGCGCTCTGCATGCTCCCGTCCTCGGAGACCAGGCCGACGATGATCAGGAAGTTGCGGGTGGATTTGCTCACCGACACTCCGGTGCGCTGGACCACCTCCGGCAGGCTTGACATGGCAAGCTGCAGCTTGTTCTGCACCTTGGACCAGGCCAGGTCGGGGTCGGTGCCGGGCTTGAATGTCAGTTCCACGCGGCTCGCCCCGGCCGCATCGCTGGAGCCGGACAGGTAAAGCATGTCATCGAACCCGGTCATTTTCTGTTCGATGATCTGGGTGACGCTGTTTTCCACCGTCTGATCCG
>CAYLSM010000170.1:0-10153 GCA_964386505.1 uncultured Gemmatimonadales bacterium | reverse complement strand
ATCGCCCATGATATCGTTCCAGCCAAGCATACGCCGTCCGCGGCTCTCCATGAACCGGCTCATGCGCCCGGTGAAATACATCTGCACATCCGCAGGGCCGCTCAAGTGCTCACGCTCGATAAGGGCCTTGATCTGAGGTGAGGCCACCCACTGGCCGAACAGCACCTCATCCCCGCCCAGATGGATCACCTGGGAGGGGAAAATCCCCATCACCTCGTCCAGAATGTCTTCCAGGAACGGGTAAAGGTTCTCGTTCGCCACGTTGAACACGCACGGCAGCTTGCCGAATTCGACACAGACCTCCACCGGCTCACCGGTGGTGCCCATCTCGGGGTAGCTGGCGATGGCCGCGGTGGAGTGGCCCGGCATGTTGACCGAGGGCACGATGTTGATATGCCGCTCGGCGGCGTAGCGCACGATCTCCCTGAGTTGCTCCTGGGTATAGAAACCGCCGTGGGGCTGACCCGTGCGCAGGGGGCTGTTCCAGCCGCCGGTCTGCGAGTCATTGCGCCAGGCCCCCACCGTGGTCAGCTTCGGGTATTTCCTGATCTCGATCCGCCAGCCCTGATCATCGGTCAGGTACCAGTGGAACTCGTTCATTTTCAGGGCCGCCATCTGGTCCAGGAGTTTCTTGACCTCCACCTCGCCGTGAAACCAGCAGGCCTCATCCAGATGATAGGCGCGCCAGCCGAAACGCGGGATATCGCGCACCTTCACCCCGGGGGCGCTCCAGGCTGCACCCTCGGCCCTGGTCTGGCTGAACGCCTCCGCCGGAAGCAGTTGCAGGAACGACTGTATCCCGTAGAACGCCCCCGCCGGAGCGAAGGCGTTCACAGCCACCGTCTCCGGCGTGACCTCCAGAGTGTAACCCTCGGGTCCGAGCGAGCTGTCCGCGCTCCAGGCCAGGACAATCGAACCCTTGGGCCGGGTCTCTCCATTCAGCGGCTTGACCGAGAGATTGAACCCGGTGGGCCCGGTCAGACGGCTGCTCAGGTAGGCGGCCTCGGCCTGGAAACGGCTGTCGGCGAAGATGGCGCAGGACGGTTCGAGACGGAACTCGCCGCCGGTTTTGCTCAGTTCAAGCGGCTGGGGGATTATCGAAACTGTATTCTTTGTCAGCGAAGCAGCTTGCGCCTGGTTGGAGATCAGGCCGGCAAGCAACAGGACCAGCGTACAGATCAGCCGTTTCATCCGAATCTCTCCCATCCGGGAGCGGCGGTTAGCCGCCCGGTTGAAGAAAGCTGGATTGTCCGCTGTACGGCCCATCCCCCGGGCCCCGGCTTTGGCCGGGGCCCGGGGTGGGTCAGGTCGACGTTGATATGCTCAGCGCGGCACGCGGGCGAAATTGATGTTTTGAAGGGTCCAGCGCTGCTCCATCGCGTCCATGCGGCGGCAGAAATCCGGATAGTCCTTGCGCTCCGCGTTGGTCCAGCCCACCTCGGCGTAAGCGGCAATGCGGGGGAATGTCTGGTGCTCGATCTTCTCGGCCGTGGGGGTCCACTCGCTCCACATCTGGCAGCCCGAGCCCAGCACCTTGGGCCACAGTGATTTTTCGAGGCCCTCCGGTATCGGCTCGAACTCGTAGGCCTTGGCCAGGGAGATAGTTTCGTAGTCATAGTCCAGGTAGGTGCTGGAGTGCAACGAGTTCACGATATCGTGGCCCTCGCGGATCGCGCGCTCGGCCAGGGAGATATCGCCTTTCCAGAACTGCACGATCGTGCCCACGGCCAGGCTGCGGCCATCCGACTGCTCTTTCACCTCGGTCGCTCCGGCGGCCTTGAGCAGGCCGTGGAGGTCATCGCCCATGATCTCGTTCCAGCCCATCATGCGCCGTCCGCGGCTCTCCACGAAACGGCTCATGCGGTTGGTGAAATACATCTGGACCTGGGCCGGACCGCTCAAATGCTCACGCTCCATCAATGCCTTGATATCCGGTGAGGCCATCCACTGGTCGAACAGCACCTCATCCCCGCCCAGATGGATCACTTTGGAGGGGAACAGGCCCATCACCTCGTCCAGAATGTCCTGCAGGAACGTGTAGACCTTCTCATCCGCCACGTTGAACACGCTGGGCAGCTTACCGAAAATCGGCGAGACCTCCACCTGATCGTGGACCGTGCCCATTTCCGGGTAGCTGGCGATAGCGGCGGTGGCGTGGCCCGGCATGTTGACCACCGGCACGATATTGATGTGCCGCTCGGCGGCGTAGCGCACCATGTCCCGTATCTGTTCCTGGCTGTAGAACCCGCCGTGGGGCTTGCCCTCGCGCTTGGGACTGTCCCAGCCCATCACCTGGGAATCTTTGCGCCAGGCCCCCACCTCGGTCAGTTTGGGATATTTCTTTATCTCGACCCGCCAGCCCTGGTCATCGGTCAGGTACCAGTGGAACTGGTTGAGTTTCAGCGCCGCCATCTGGTCCAGGAGTTTTTTCACCTCATCCACCCCGTGATACCAACGGGCGTCATCCAGGTGGTAGGCCCTCCAGCCGAAACGCGGGATGTCGCGCACCTTGACCCCTGCGGCTTTCCAGGCCACACCCTCGGCCTTGGCCTTGCCGAACACCTGAGCCGGCAGTAGTTGCAGGAATGATTGTATTCCGTAGAACGCCCCAGCCGGAGAGTATGCGTTCACCGTAACCCGTTCCGGCTTGACATCCAAGGTGTAGCCCTCGGGCCCAAGCGTGCTGTCGGCGCTCCAGGTCAGGACAATCGAGCCTTTGGCCTGGGCTTTCCCCTCCGGAGGCTTGACTGCCAGGCTGAACCCGGTGGGTCTGGCCAAGCTGGCGCTCAGGTAGGCGGCCTCGGCCTGGAAACGGCTATCCGCGAAAATCACGCAGGACTGGTCCAGAACAAACTCACCGCCTGTCTCGGTCAACTCCTGCGGCCGTGGGATGATTGAGACTGAGGCGCTTTTCTGTTCCGCGGCGGTCAGGACCGCGGCAGAGAACAAAAGGCCAGAGGCTATCAAGGCTGGAAACAACATTCCTCTCCCCATTTCCACCTCGCAGTTGCGGGTTGAAAAAGATTCAAAACCGTCTTAAAAAAGGAAAAGCTGCAGGAATGAACCCGCAGCTTTCTATATGGTGGAGCAGATCGGAGTCGAACCGACGGCCTCATCCGTGCGAGGGATGCGCTCTCCCATCTGAGCTACTGCCCCAAGGGTTTTCACTCTCAACACCTTCCGTGAGCAATAAATTAAGCGTTTCCGGCCGGATTGTAAAGGCTAAAATGCTCGGTTGTCACCGCTGCGAGGGGGAGAGTCGCCTCCGGAGACAGCCGCCGTAAACCTTGCCCGGCTACACGACAGGATTATTTTAAAGATTGGACGCAACGCGAACAATTTACTTCAAAGATAAAACGAATGTCAGAAAACCGCGATGAATATTTTATGCACCTGGCCCTGGAGCAGGCCGCCCGGGCCGCAGCCCAGGACGAGGTGCCTATAGGTGCGGTGCTGGTGCGCGACGGGCAGGTGATCGGCCGGGGCTACAACCTGACCCGCCGCCTTCAGGACGCCACCGCGCACGCCGAGGCCCTGACCCTTCGCCAGGCGGCCGAGAGTATGGGCCACTGGTATTTCGACTCCTGCACGCTGTACGTGACCGTGGAGCCCTGCGTGATGTGCGCCGGGATGCTTGTCCTGGGGCGCATGGGACGGCTGGTCTACGGCGCCCGGGAGCCCAAGTTCGGCTGCTGCGGGAGCCTGTACGATCTGGTGCGCGACAGACGGTTCAACCACCGGGTGGAGGTGGTCGAGGGTGTGTTGGCGGCCGAATCCGAAAAGATGCTCAAGGCCTTCTTCCGCGAACTGCGGCAAAACGGCCGTGACAGAAACCCCTGAGCCTGCCGCTTGTCCGCTATGCATCCCGTGCGGCCCGCAACCGTCGCGCTATCCAGCTCCCGCCCAGCATCACCGCCCCGATCATGAAAATGAGACCCCCTACCCCCAGATTCACAAGGCTGTCACGCGCACTCACGCCACCTGCGGCCAGACACATGCCAAGCCCGCCCATTATCAGGGTGATCCAGCCGGTGATCCGGTAGCTGCCAAGGTCGGTCTGCCTGTATTCCCCCACCTCCTCCGGCGCTATTGGAGTGGCGAGCTTGGCGAAAAAGCGGTCCAGCTGCTCGCGGTAGGCGCCTTTGGGCCGCAGAAACAGTCCGGGCAGGAAATAGATCAGGGTGCTGATTCCTCCGATCACGAACACCTGCTGGGTAAAAGTGGGTTTGGTCCCGAACTTGAGGTACAGAAGCCCCAGGGCCAGGCCGGTGCTGTATGAGGCGATTGCCGCCCAGCGCGGGGTGCGGCGGTAGAACAGGCCGAACACCACCGGCACCCCGGCCGGCACCAGCACCACCCCCGAGAAAGCCATCATCAGCTCGAACACCCCGTGGCTGGTGCGCGACTGCACCACGGCCGAGGCGATAATCAGCAGGCCGAACACCGCGGTCATCGCCCGCCCGAGCAGAAGCAGCTTGCGTCCCGAGGCTTTTTTCCAGAACACCTGACGGATCAGGTCCTCGGTGATCACGCCGGCGTAGGCGTTGAACACGGAGCTGAGTGAACTCATCGTGGCGGCCAGCATGGCTGAGAGCATGATCCCCAGCGCTCCGTGGGGCAGGTACTTGAGGCAGAACCCCACATAGGCCGATTCCTCGGGCGCGTTGAGCCCGATTGCGACCTGGGTCAGGTCGAGGCCGGTCAGGCGCGCGGCGATGGGCGGGATGAAAAACAGCGCCGGAGAGAACGCGAACAGCACCATCGTGACCAGCGCGGTCTTGCGGGCCTCGCGCTCGTTGCGCACCGAGAAGTATCTCTGGGCCGGGGCGCCGCTGCCGAAAGCGAAGAACATGATGACCGAGTAAGCCAGGATATATGCCCAACTGTAATCGCCGCTCTGAATACTCCACCAACCCTGCGGAGCGCGGGTGACAAAGCCCTCGACCCCACCGATCTCGTGCACTCCGATCAGCATCACCACCACCGCGCAGGCGAAAAGCACGATAAACTGCAACGTGTCGGTGACCACCACGGCCCAGAGCCCGCCGATGAAGCAGTAGACCGTAATGATTAGTCCGCTGACAATGATCGTGGCTACAAGATCAGTGCCCATGGCCACGGAGATGAAAGTGCCCAGGGCCAGAAGCTGCACCCCGGCCTGCACGATACAGGCGGCCAGGTGAGTCCAGGAGTAGAGCTGGTTGGTCGGAATGCCGTAGCGCTCTGAGAGGTAGGACATAATTGTCACCGCGCGGGTGCGCCGCCAGCGACCGGCCAGGAACCAGGCGAATGCAATCACCACCAGGGCGTTGGTCAGGTACATAGTCACCGCCACACCGGGGGCGCGCCAGGCCAGCCCGGCTGCTCCGGTGAATGTCCAGACGCTGAACATGCTCATAAAGAGGGAGATGCCCGACAGCCACCAGGGCAGCTTGTTGCCGCTCTTGAAAAAATCGCTGTCGGTCTTGTTGTAGTATGACAGCAGCACTCCCACCAGCAGCATCAGGGCCATATAGACAGCGATAACGACGAAATCCAGACGCGAGGCCAGGACCATGCTCCCTCCGCTTTATTAACGATCTCTGTGCTCTAAACCGGCTGTCCCGCTCTTATTTCCATTCCAGCAGCATCTCGGCCGGCTCGCCCAGGTCCTCGCAGTCCTGTGTCACCTGAGCGGTGATCACTGTCCGGCGATGTCCTGCGGGACGGGCTCCTGGAGTGACCGTGAACCTCACCCCGGCCTCGTCCTTGCCCGCCACCCGCAGCGCTGCGTCTTTCGGCTCCACTCTCCAGCCCGCGGGCACGGCCAGCGACAGACAGGCCTGGACTGCCCCGGCCCGGTGATTCCGCAGGATAACCCGGGTCTCGAAAGCCTCCCCCGGCGCGATTGTGAGACTGTATGGGTAGAACCTCACCCGGTTGGGATCGAAACCCTCGTTCGGGTCGGGCTGGGGCAGGACCGCGGCCACCAGTTCGCGGCGCGGAAGCATGGATTCCATATTCAGACGGTACATCTCCGCGTTGCCCGGCTTGGCCCCTGAATGGGCGCAGAGCAGAAGTTCGGGGTTGAAATCGATCAGGCGCTGCAGGGCCTTGAGGTAGCCCTGGCCCGGCTCCAGAAGGTAGTAATTGAGGAAAGTGCTGATCCCGTGCAGTTTCCGGCTGCGATGGATCAGGTTGTAGTCTTTCGGGCCGTAAACATCCGTGTCCCCTGTAAAAAACACCCGGCTGCCGTCGACCACACCGTACATTCCCTGGTGGTACATGGTCTGGCCGGGGAAGTGCACTATCGTGAACTCGTAGCCCTTCCAGGTGATTATCTCGCTGTCGTGCAGTACGCGGTCGGCCACGATCCGCTCAGGGGCCACGCAACAAAGGTTGTAGCGCGAGGGGTTCTCCAGTAGATCTGCCATGTTCTCATAGACCCAGACTTTCGCCCCGTAGCGGTGCTGAAGGTCGGGGATGCCGCGGATATGGTCCTCGTGGAAATGGCTCGGGATCACCAGGTCGATCCGCTTGACTCCCAGTTCGGCCAGCACGGGCAGGATCGAGTCGTAGTATTCTGGCTCTTTTATTTCCGGGATGGCGTAGTAGTCGTAGAACATCGCGCTGGAGTCCGGGGCGACCAGCAGGAACGAGGTGGGACGGACATGGTAGAGATGCTCGCTGACCCGGGTCCAGCGCCTGGGAGGTTCGCGATGGGTGCGGCCGGCCCTTTCCTCAGACTCGGGCTTCGGGTCGAGGTCGTATAGACGCGAAAGGTTCTCACGCAGCGCGGCCACTGCACCAGCGGGGTCATCCATCCGCAGGCCGTGTGAGGGCAAGAGGCTCTGCGCACCCGAGACGAGCACTTTGTCCAGGCCGGCCAAATCCTTGGTCACCCCCTCGAACCCGCCATCCCAGTAGCGATGGTCGAAGCTGTAGAGGTTCCAGAGCTTTCCGGGAGCGTAGATCATGTCACCGCTGAACGCCATTAACCGGCCGTCGATCCGCGCAAGCCAGGTCCCCGAACCAACCGTATGGCCAGGCGTGGACAGGCAGCGGAACGTGATCCCCTGCCAGAGAAGGCTGTCACGGTCGGCCAGGGCCAGGTCGACCGGGATATTCTGTCGCGGCTGGTAGGTGTCGGGCTGGAACTGGTAGCGGATATAGAGGCTGAAACTGTCCCAGTAGCTCTCAATGTCCCTGAAATATTTCGCCTCGGCCTCCGGGACCGCCACTTTGGCTCCCCGCGCGGCCAGGGCGGCTGTGGCGCCGCACTGGTCGCGGTGGCTGTGGGTCTGGAGCACCCAGTCGACTTGTTTAATCCCCAGGGAGTCCAGGCAGTCCAGGACCGCGCCCTCGCCGCTGTCGATAATGAGCGCCCGCTCGCCCCTTTTCACTATATAAACATTACAGGCCTCGTGCAGGCGCCAGAGCGACTCGGACAGGCGTTCGAGCCGCATTGCCGAAGACGTGTCCGCTGCCGCAAATGAGCGTTCCGATGTGGGCAGCAAGGCCAGCAGAGACAGCAAAAAACCGGCCATCAGGCGCATGATTCACCTCCAGTAGTACATCAGGCCAGAATCGTATCGATGTTAATTACCTGGATTTCCCCTTGCCTTTTTTCAGCGCCTCGGCGATCAGGCGAGCCGCCTCGGCCTTGACCTGTTCGTAGCGCTCCGGCTCGCGCGAGAAGACCCCGGCCGAGATCACCATGTCGCGGCACAGACGGTCGGAGTCCGCTTTTCTCCCCAACGAGTCGAGCAGAAACAGGTATTCCACGTCCTGCATCCCCTTGTGCAGCATCTCGAACCGCACCGAGCTGACCGGCCCGGCCACATCCGGCTGGCCGCAGTACGATTTGATCTCCTCGCCCGGGTAGAGCAGCGAGCCCTCACCGGCCAGGGGCGAGTTGCACTCCGAGCGTTTCCAGGTCACCGGGTCGCGCCAGGGGCTCACCACCTCGGTCCAGTAGTTGACCGCCCAGTAGAGAATGCCCTGCATGCCGTAGCGCCGGGTGATCCAGGCCACGGCGCGCGAATCCGAGGCGCTCATGTCGATGAAATAGTTGGCCATCGGGTAGAGCTGGTCGCAGGAGATATACCAGCTTGCATGCTGGCCCTGGCCGATCAGGCGGGTGATCTCATCCCGGTTGCTCTCCAGATTGGAGCCGTGCACCACCCAGTCCGTGGCTACGCTCGAAAGCGGCGGCCAGTCCGTCTCCTGGGGAAGGGGTTGCTCGGTCACCTGGTAGCCAGCCCCCGGGGCGGCCGCGTGCACCAGCTTGCCCCAGCGGATCAGTTCCTCGTAGGCCGCGCGCGAGTTGGGCTCGTCGATCGGCCCGAAAAAGGTGAGCTTGTCCAGCCAGCCGTTGGCCTTGTAATGCTCGTAGATTCCGCCCACCCAGTCTTGCACCTTGCGCGCCGCCGCCGGTGAAAGGCCGTTCTCTCCCCCCTCCTCACCGTCGTCATCCAGACCCCGCGGACGGGCCGGGAAAGTGACCCGCAGGTAGGACGGGTGGTTCAGGAAATGTTTCTCCAGCTCCGGATTGGGCCATTCCAGGCTCAGGCCGTCCTCCTTATCCGTGGTCTTGGGCTGCAGGAGCGGGTTGAACCAGGGCTGGATTCCCCGGTCGAGCATGAAATCGAAATACTGCGCGAGAACATCATCCAGGCTGCGTCCCTGCAGACGGCGCTCGGTGTAGTAACGCCCCAGCCAGCCCTTGCTGCAGTTGAACAGGGCGAACAGATGGCCGGAGGAGGGCAGATCAAACGGGTAGACAGTCAGGCGCAGGGGCAGGTGGCTAAGCACGCTGTCCGAGCAGACCAGATCGAGCGCGCCCGCGTACACCCCTGGTTTCTGCCCTCTCGGAATATCCAGTTCGAGCCAGAATGTCTGGTCCTTGCGGCTTTTCCAGCGGTCCGGAAAAATGTCCAGCGGCTCGGCCAGCGGGGCCAGGGGGTCCTGGAACCAGCCGGTGGATCCCTCCTTGCCGCTCGGCGCGTAGACCCGCACCAGGGCCGCCAGGAACGGCTTGAGCGCGGAGGCGGGCAATACCGACTCCCCGGATTTCAGCTCACCCCACTTAAAACACACCTGGCGCAGGGTGTCGCGCTCCACCGCGGCCACGACCTGGAACCTCAGGCGCTCGCCCCCGGCCCCGGCCAGCTTGATCACGTTCTCGCGGGCCGACCAGAGAAAGTCGCTTGTGGGGATTTGTTCATCCAGCATGCGGACACGGTTCTCCGCCGGGATTACATAGACAGCGCGGGCGGCGGAAAGAGAGGCGGCAGCGCACAGCGAAAAGAGGGCCAGGACGGACAGGATGCTTTTCATGCGCTCACTCCGGGAGAGTATTGAGTGGCAGGAACGCGCGCATGGGGAATGCGCGGGATTCAAATGCAAGCGGATGCGGGGCTCAATATTGCGTGGGGCCGGGACGATGGCAAGGCTTTCGTTCGGGGAGGAAACGAAAACGGTTTTTAGCTTGCGCAACACGCAGATGTTTTGTCGGAATTGACTGGCTGTTGCATTTGCCTTTGGGGGCCGCGCATGTCTGAGCCTGCACCACGGGCAGCGTGGAATGGCACGTAATACGAAAATGGTTTTTGCTGCTGCAGGGTGTGGCGGCGATTCGCGGCAGCGCCGCCGCTGTAACTCAGGAGCGAATTCAAAGATTCTGGAACACCACGGGTTGGAAAAGTGATGCGGTTGGGACGAGTTCGCGGCCCCCGCTGGCTTTGCTTCTTTCGCCGAAACGAAAGAAGGTATCAGCATAATAATTCGTTCCATTGGGCAATTTTCAACACTCTCAGCAGAACCATGTGGTTGCATTAAACAAAAAAGGCCGTCTGCTCGACGGCCTTTCTCTATATGGTGCCCCCGGGCAGAATCGAACTGCCGCACATGGTTCCGGAGACCAATGCTCTATCCACTGAGCTACGGGGGCACTGAATTCGATTGTCAGCGTTGCAGGCCGTGAATTTAGCACTCAAGCCCGGCCCGCGCAAGGTTCATGCGCCCGGAGCGCTATCTTCCTCGATCAGACGGACCAGGGTGTCCACCAGCTCGCTCTCTTTCACCTTGGCCACAATCTCGCCCCGGCGGAACACCAGCCCCGAGCCTCTCCCGCCCGCGATCCCGAAATCGGCCTGGCGCGCCTCGCCCGGGC
>CAYLSM010000169.1:0-10299 GCA_964386505.1 uncultured Gemmatimonadales bacterium | reverse complement strand
AATCCGTTCCGCGTGGGCTGCGAGGCGCGCGCCGAGTTCGATGAATCCCTGGCCCCGGAGCAGGCCGAGCCCTACACCCTGGGCTCCACTCTTCTGTTTCAGGCCCGCGATTTCGGCCGCCCGATGAAATTCATCGCCCCGGAGTGGGCTTACCGCTATAACACGGAAGAGGAACTGGGCCGCGGGCACGACAGCTACGAGTACGGCTACTGGTGGCTGGAGTGGGGCGGCATGCTGGACACTATAAAGGACGACAACCGTATCCGCGAGGAGCTGCTGAAGATTCTGATGGGGGTCTGGGACCATATCAAGAACCGCGGCGACCACGGGGCCGATTCCTGGGCCCTGGACTGGTTCGGTTTCATCCCGGCGCGACGGGAAAGCCGCCGACTGGAGGGCGCTTACTGGCTGCGCCAGGATGATCTCACTTCCGGCCGGGTGTTCGAGGACGAGGTGGCGTTCGGCGGCTGGCCGATCGATCACCACCACCGCGAGGGGTTCTACCGCAAGAACGACGATTTCTTCTACCAGCACCGTCTGGAAAAGCTCTATTCCATCCCGCTGCGCTCGCTGTATTCCGCCAAGGTGCCCAACCTGTTTTTCGCCGGCCGTCAGATGAGCGCCAGCCACGTGGCGTTCTGCTCCACGCGGGTCATGGCCACCTGCGCGGTCATGGGCCAGGGCGCGGGCGTGGCCGCCGCGCTTGCGGCGGGAAAGGACAGTCTGCCGTGCGAGTTCGGACCACAGGATGTCGAAGCGGTCAAGCAGACCCTTCTGCGCCAGGATGCCTACCTGATCGGCGCCACCAACCGCGACCCCGGCGATTTCGCCCGCACGGCCAAAGTCACGGCCGCGAGCGAGCAGAGCGGTTTCGAGGCGCGCAAGGTGACGGACGGCGTGGCACGCGGCGTGGGGAACGACTCGCACCAGTGGCGCTCGCAGTCGCTGGAACCCGGTAAAGCCGCGCTGACCGTGGAATTCGGCAAGCCGCGGGCCCTGGGCGAGTTGCACCTGACTTTCGATACGGGCCTGACCCGGGCGCTCACCCTGACCCATGAGGACAGTTTCAACGCCGGGATGCACGAGGGCGCTCAGCCCGAGACCGTGCGCGACTACCGCATCCAGTGCCGCGTGGACGGGAAGTGGCGCACCGTGGCCGAGGTGAGCGGCAACTGGCAGCGCAAATGCGTGCACCGGTTCAAGGACCTGCGCTGCGACGCCGTACGGCTGGAGGTAGGTGCAACCAATGGGGCTCCCGAGGCGCGCGTGTTCGAGGTGCGTTGCTACGCCTGAGGTTGGGTGGCGGCCCCGGTCTCTTGTTCCGGAAACAGGCGTGGACAGTTTTATCATAAAGAATGAGAATGATTTTTTGAAAATGAGAATCCGGTAAACCTCCGGAAACCTTGTCGGTTGAAACATAGCAACATAGGCCGGTGCCGACAGGGGCACGCTTTTTGATTAACGCCCCAATTGCCCGCGGCTTATGCTTTCTGACCTCACCGGCATTGACCGGCCTATCGGAGAGGATTTTCATGAAGTCACATTTGATCTCACTCTGTCTTCTCGCTCTATCCGGACTGCTCGCACCACTGCTGCCTGAGGAAATCCCGGCCTTCGACCGCGAAGCCCTGCACGGGCAGGCGCTGGAGGAGTCTCTTCTCCCGGTCCGGCCGGGCGTGCCGGGCAAAACCGCGTTCTGGAACGGGAACGCCAGTCAGTTCATCTACGCGCCGGCTTTCGATTTCAGCCCGGTGGCGGGAGCGGCGGCATACCGTTTCAGTGCTGTCTCCGCGGCGGACAGCCGGACCTACACTTTCCAGGCAGCAGATCCCTGGGCCACGCTGGCCCCGGTCTGGAAAGAACTCCCGGTGGGCTATGTTGACCTGGAGGTCACTGGGCTGGACAAAGCCGGGAAAGCGGTGGGTACAGCTGGAAAGCGCCGCTTCTACCGCTCGGCGGTGTTCGCCGGCCCCTATCGTGAAAACCCGCAGTACAATTACCGCGAGAGCGCCCAGCGGGCCCTGGGCTATCTGTTCCACCACCGTTATCTCCAGAACTGGATCACCGCCGGCGCGCCGGACACCGCTTATTTCCTGTACTGCTACCCCTCCAAGATGGAGGCTGCCATCATCCAGGGCATGCTGCTGTATTCCCGGCTTGCCCCCGAGGACAGCGCCGCCGCGATGAAAGTGGCGATCAACGCGGGGAAGTACCTGATCTCCCGCAGTCTGCCAGCCGGCTCACCTCTGGAGTTTTTCCCGCCGACCTACGATCCGGCTTTCTTGAGCCAGGAGCTGGCGAGGAAGACTAACGACGCCTCGCTGCTGTACCGTGAGCAGGTCATGCTCTCCTACCCGCCCCAGGCCGCCCTGGCCTATCTGGACCTGTACGGGGTCACGGCGGATAGTTGTTTCCTGAAAGCGGCAGTGCGGATCGCCGACACTTTCGCCCGGATCCAGCAGCCGGACGGGAACTGGCCGCTGAAGATGAATCTCGTTACCGGCGAAGCGGTCGGGAGCAACTGCGTGCGGGTGGGGAAGATAATCGAACTGTTCAGCCGTCTGAAGCACGATTTCGGGCTGGACAGGTACGAGAGCTGCTCCCGGGCCGCGTGGCCCAACTACCTGCGGCCCTTCGAGAGCTTCAATTTCGAGGCGCAGTTCGAGGATGTCCCGCCCACCGAGCCGTACCACAACCTTTCGCACTACGGGGCCGTGGAGGGGGCGAACCATTATCTGGACCAGGCCGCCGAGCACCCGGAGAACCTGGGCTTGGCCCGGGAGTTCCTGCGTTTCGCCGAGGACCAGTTTGTGGTCTGGGAGCGTCCCTGTCCGGACCCAGGCCCGGATTGGCGGAAGAAAGATGCCTCCGACTGGATCACTCCCTGCGCCCTGGAGCAGTACGACTACTATGTGCCCATCGACGCCAGCGCCGCCAATTTCATCGACGTTTTCCTAAAAGCCTTTCAGGTCACCGGAGATCGCTTGTTCCTGGCCAAGGCGGTTTCCCTGGCCAATTCGATGGTGGCGGTGCAGGAGGAGACCGGTGGCCATTACCCGACCTACTGGTGGGAGTCGCGCTACAAGCTGTCCGACCGTTTCGGCTGGATCAACTGCGCGATTTCATCCGCCCAGACCATGTACGGCCTGGGGACTTTCCTGGAGCAGGCTGGGGCAGACGGGTCTGGCCGGTGACCGGGTCTGACCCGCGGATGGGTGGTCCGGTGTTCCCGGAGCGGCGGCCGCGGCCGGTCTGCGGTTTTCATGTGCTTTCGTCTGCTTTCGAGCCGCTTTGAAACATAAAAGCCTTGACCCGGGCCGGGGCCCGTGCAATAATTCGATACAGGTCACAAACCGCCGTCTTCATCCGGACCAGCGAAATCAATCTGTCTTTCAACTGCAGATTTAAGCTCCGCAAACTTAAACGAGGGAGTGATTGATGAAACCGATCGACCGACGCGGATTTCTGCGCAGTGCGGGTATCGGAGCGGCTGCCGTGGCCGCCGCCGGACCCTATATCGCCTCCGGCTGGGCTGCCAACCCGCCCTCGGACCGGGTAAATATCGCCGTGATGGGTATCAACAGCCGCGGACGCGCCCACATGGAGAGCTTCGCCGCCCTGCCGAACGTTGAAGTTGCGGTGCTGTGCGATGTGGATGAGCGCCTGTTCCCGGGGACCGTCTCCGACCTGGAAAAGATCAGCGGCAAAAAACCCCGCACCATGGTCGATATCCGCAAGGTGCTGGAGGATAAGACAATCGACGCGGTCTCGATCGCCAGCCCCAACTACTGGCACGCTCTGGCCGCGATCTGGGCCTGCCAGGCGGGCAAGGATGTCTATGTCGAGAAACCCACCTCCCACAACATCTGGGAAGGCCGCAAGATCGTGGAGGCGGCACGCAAGTATGACCGGATCGTGCAGACCGGCACCCAGAGCCGCAGCAACAAGGTGATGCAGTCGGCGATGGAGTTCCTGCACTCAGGTAAGCTGGGCGATGTCTACATGTGCCGCAGTTGCCTGATCAAGGCCCGCGACAGCTTCGGCAAAGCCCCCAACAGCCCGGTTCCGGCTGGGGTGCACTACGACCTCTGGATCGGCCCGGCCCAGTGGTATCCGTTCAACGAGTGCAAGTTCCACTACAACTGGCACTGGTTCTGGAACACCGGCAACGGCGACACCGGCAACACCGGCCCGCACAACTGCGACCGCGCCCGCTGGGGTCTGCAGCTCTACGAGCATCCGCGCAAGATCCAGAGCATGGGCGGCTACTACAAGTTCGGCAATGTCTGCGACCAGGAGACCCCGAACCAGCAGATTTCGGTGATGGAGTATTCCAACGGCAAGATCATCCAACTCGAGGTGCGCGGCCTCTATTCTAACAAGGAAGAGGGCATCGAGCAGGGCGAGTTTTTCTACGGCACCGAGGGTTGGCTGAAGCTTGGCGGGTCGAGCTGGCAGAGCTATTTCGGCCGCAAGAACGAGCCCGGACCGGGTATGGGAGGCGATGAGGCCGAGGCTCAGAAAGCCGCCACCAACACCCGTGGCGAGGCCGGCGACCCGCATTTCGGCAATTTCATCGACGCCGTGCGGGCGCACGACCGTTCGCTGCTGCACGCCGACATCCTGGAGGGACACCTGTCCACCTCGATGTGCCACCTCAGCAACATCGCCTACCGCACCGGCCGCACCCTGATCTTCGATTCGGCCACCGAGACTTTCCCGGGCGATGAGGAGGCGAATTCCCAGCTCAGCCGCGAGTACCGCTATCCCTACGTGGTGCCGGAAGTGGTCTGATATCACCGGCTCACCGTTGAATGACAGCCGCCGTCCCCCGGCTCGGGGGGCGGCGGTTTTTTTGTGGGAGCGGTCGGTCTCCTCGAACCACGGGTTGGAAATTATGCGTGAAAAAAAGATTGCCAATTTAGTGTCAAATTGGCTTGAAAGCCTTCTATGCACTGTCGTTTTTTGTTAGATTGATATACCAGCCTTTTAATTCCGGTTTTCATCTTCGTGTGGAGAGTTCCCGTGCAACCGCTCCGTCTGGCGGCAATCTGCCTTCTTGTCTTCGTTTCTGTCGCTCGTCCCGCTCCGGCCGGGCCGCAGGAGTCGTCCGCGGGGCTGAGCGCCCTCGATTCGCTGCTGGATGTGCGGATCAGCACCGCCTCCAAGTACGAGCAGACCGCGGGCGAGGCCCCGGCCGCGGTGACCATTGTCACAGCCGAGGAGATCGCCCGGTACGGCTACCGCACCCTGACCGAGGTGCTGGATAATGTCCGCGGCTTCTATTCCACCAATGACCGCCTGCTCGATTTCATCGGCACGCGCGGTTTCAACCGTCCGGCCGACAACAACAACCGCCTGCTTCTGATGCTTAACGGCCACACCCTGAACGAGAGCTATTTCGGCTCCTCGTTTTTCGGCGAGGACCTGGGTCTGAACCTGGACGCGGTGGAGCGGATCGAGATCGTGCGCGGACCCGGTTCGGTGCTCTACGGCACCAGCGCCATGTTCGCGGTGATCAACGTGATAACGCGCGCCCCCGAGGCGGTTGACAGGGTGAAGGCCTATGGTGAGCTGGGCAGCTACGGCCGCCGGACCGCCGGGCTCACCGCCGGTCGCCGTTTCTCCGGCGGGTTGAAAGTGGGCCTGGCCGGACGGGTTACCCACGCCGACGGTCCCGATATATATTTCCCGGAATACGACAGCCCGCAGACCAATAACGGGCTGGCGCAGGACTGCGACTGGGAACGTCAGCGCAGCCTCCTGGCCACCGCCGCCTGGAATGATTTCAGTTTCCAGGCATTCCTCAGCACCCGCAAGAAAGGCGTGCCCACCGCGCCCTGGGGCATGGATTTCGACAACCCCGACATCTCGTTCCTGGAGGAATACCAGCTCGCCGAGCTCAAATACGAGCGCCGTCTGCGGCCCGGGCACGAGCTGATGCTGCGGACCTACCTCGACCACTACGGCCAGCGGGGAAACTACTATTTCGACGGGGTGAACGGGCAGGAGAAATTCGCCGAGAACCATTTCGGAACCGAGGTGCGCTACCTGTGGGACCCGCGGCCCTACCTGCGCCTGATCGCCGGGGCGGAGTTCCAGAAACACCCGCGGGCTTTCTACCGCTCCTGGGACCCGGAGATGGTCTATTTCGACCAGGACCATCCTTTCCACACCTGGTCGGCCTACCTGGAACAGGAATTTCAACTGCGGCCCGACCTGCAGTTGACTCTGGGCCTGCGCCACGACAAGTACGCCTCGCGCAGCAACTCCACCGTGCCGCGGGCGGCCCTGGTCTGGGCGGCCTCACGGGGCAACGCGGTTAAGCTGCTCTACGGAGAGGCTTTTCGCGCGCCCAATGTCTACGAGGTGTTCTACGACGCGCCGTTTATCGCCCAGGGAAACCCGGACCTCAAACCCGAAAAAATCCAGACCTTCGAGCTGGTGCTGGAAAGCCGCCTGACCGCCGGGCTGCACGGAACCCTGTCGTTCTACGACAACTCAATGCACGATTTCATCGAGCAGGTGGAGGCCTCGGAGGACCAGTTGAGCCATTTTGTCAATGCCGGCCGCCTGCGCTCACGCGGGATCGAGAGCGGCCTCAAGGCCGATTTCGCCTCGCGCTACGGGATGTATCTCAACTACGCCTACCAGTTGCCGCGCAACCGCACCAGCGGGCACAGGCTGCCCAACTCGCCGCGCAACCTCGTGCAGGCCGGGGCCAGTGCCAGCCTGCCCCACGGCCTGACCGCAGCGCTGCAATTCCGCTATTCCTCCTCGCGCAGTTCGGACAAAGGGGTGACCGCGAAGTCTTTCACCCTGTTCGACCTGAACCTGACCGGAGAGATCGTACCCGACCGCGTGCGCCTGGCTTTCAAGGTGCAGAACCTGTTCGACAGCCGCTACAGCTATCCGGCCGGGCTTTCGCTGCTGCAGGACCTGGTGCCGCAGAACGGGCGGACCGTGAGGCTGAGGCTGGAATGCTGGTTCTGAGCGAAGTGGATTTTCCCGCTGCCCCTCGGGTGGAGACCGGAAAACCATGAAAAGGATGCGCATCATCCTTCTTAGCCTGTCGTTCGCCTTGGCCTGGCTCTCCGCCGAACTCTGTCCGGCCCAGGAAATGCCTGTCCCGGTCGACCTCCAGCTCAATCTCCTGCTCAAGATCATCTCGTTCGACCGCAACCTTTCCTCGCACGGCGGCGACAGCCTCCGCCTGGGGATTGTCTTCCAGGAACCTTTCCGCAATTCCCTGCTGGTACGGGAGCAGATCGAGCGGGTATACCGGAGTCTTGGCACATTTCGGGTCAAGGGACTGCCCCTGGCTCTGGTCCCGATCGATGTCTACCGCGAAAAACTTGATGATCAGGTAGCGCGGCGTGGGGTGGATATCCTCTATGTCTCTCCGCTGCGTGCCTACGATATCCGGTCGATCGGTGACCTGTGCCGCAGCCGGGGGATTGTCAGCGTGACCGGGGTGCCGGAATACTGCGGCCAGGGCCTGAGTGTGGGGATCGGCCAGAGTCGCGACCGGCCCGAGATACTGATCAACATCCGGGCGGCCCGCGAGGAGGGGGCCGATTTCAGCTCGCAACTGCTCAAGCTGGCCCGGGTGCTGCAATGATCGATTCCGTTTCTGGACTGAAGTAAGCCGTTGCTGTGGATGGAGAAAGAAACATGCTGCACAACTCCCTCAGAATGAAATTCGCCGCGGTCATCACGGTGCTGATCGCCGCCATCTCGGTATTCTATTACCTGTACGTGCCGGGACGGATCGAGGCGCAGGCGATGGAGTCGGTGGGGCGGAAAGCCGTGGGGCTGGCCCGTATGGCAGCTTTCAGTGTCGGGCCCGCCCTGTTGTTCAACGACCGTCAGGCGGTGCAGGAGGGCCTGGAGGGGGCACGGCGGGTCGATGACCTGGCCTACGTGATGGTGCTGGATGAGCACGGCCAGGTGTTCGCTGCAGTGGACAGCGCGCGGGCGCTCACGGCTGCCTACCTTCAGCCGGCCGGGCCGGATGAGGTGGTGATCCGCGGCGACTACTGCCGCACGGTCAGCGAGATCGAGTCCGGCGGGCGAGTGATCGGCCGTCTGTATCTGGGTCTGAGCCTGGACAAGCTGCACCTGGAGATCGACCGCAGCCGGACCACGGTGGCCCTGGTCAGTCTGGCCATTTTCCTGCTCGGCATGGGGGCCGTGCTTGTCATAAGCTGGGCCGTAACCAAGCCCCTGTCCGAGCTGGTGGGCACGGTCCGCCAGATCGCCAGCGGCGACCTGTCGCAGCGGGCCACCACGGTCAGCGCGGATGAGATCGGCCACCTCTCCCTGGCCCTCAATTCCATGGCCGCCAACCTTGAGATAGCCTACGCCAAGCTGGGCAACATGAACCGCATGCTCGAGCAGGAGGTGGAGGAGCGCACCCGCGAGCTGCGCCAGGAGATAGTCGAGCGCAAGCGGGCCGAGGAGAAGGCCGAGGCGGCCAACCGGGCCAAGAGTGAGTTCCTGGCCAATATCAGCCACGAGATACGCACCCCGCTCAACGGAGTGGTGGGTTCCTCGATCCTGCTTCTCGACACTCCGCTCAACCCCGAGCAGCGCGAATACGTGGAGACCGCGCGCGTGTCCGTGGAATCGCTGCTCTATATCATCAACGACCTGCTCGACTATTCCAAGATCGAGGCCGGCAAGCTGAAGATCGAGTATGTGCCTTTCGCACTCAGTTCCGTGATCGAGGAGGTGATGGACCTGTTCGGCCGCCAGGCCCGGGAGAAAGGGGTGGAACTGGTCAGCTCGGTGCCCCCCGAGGCGCCGAATCACCTTCTGGGCGACCCCTGGCGCATCCGCCAGATACTGATGAACCTGCTGGGCAACGCGGTCAAATTCACGCTGCGCGGGTCAGTCACCCTGGCGGTGAGAGCGGATGAGGGCGAGCGGGGCAATGTCCGGCTCTTCTTCTCGGTCACGGACACGGGGATTGGCATCCCGGAGGACAAGCTCGCGACTGTTTTCGATAAGTTCACCCAGGTCGATTCCTCCAACCGCCGCCGTTTCGGCGGGACCGGCCTCGGCCTGGCCATCTGCAGCCAACTGATCGAGATGATGCACGGCCGTATCGGGGTGGACAGCGAACTTGGGCACGGCTCGCGGTTCTGGTTCGAGCTGGAGCTGCCGGTTTTGAGCCGGGAGAACATGGACCCGCAGACCATGTCGCGCCTGGCCGGGCTTCACCTTCTGCTGGTGCTGCTGGATGGGACCGAGCGGCTGGTGCTGCTGCCCCTGATCGAGCAGATGGGCCTGGAGGTGAGTGTGGCCGATTCGGTCGAGTCGGCGCTCGAACAGATGAAACAGTGCGCCGACAGGGGCGGAAAGCCCTGTTCGCTGGTTATCGCTGACAGCGAGCTTGCAGCCGATGGTGCGGTGGAATTGGCGCAACGCATCGAGCAACTCCGCGAAAGCACCGGGGCCTCCCGTCCTGCGCTGATCGCGGTGGTGCGCAGCCCGGAGCAGGTGGGCAAGATGGCCCGGGCCGGGTACTCGGCTTTCATCACCCGGCCGGTCGGGGCGAGCAAGCTGCTGGATGCCCTGGTGATCGCCTGGGAACTGGTCTTGGCGGGCCGGGTCGACCCGGAACGCCGTGACACGCACCCCTCGGGTCTGGCCCAGCTCGCCGGCGATTTCGGCCCGGTAGGCTACGACGCCCGGGTGCTGCTGGCCGAGGACAACCGGGTGAACCAGAAAGTCGCCCTCTGGATGCTGGGTAAACTGGGCTGCCGGGTGGACCTGGCCGAGAACGGGCGCGAGGCGGTGGACCTGGTCCGTCGCAACGCCTACGACCTGGTGCTTATGGACTGCCAGATGCCGGAGCTGGACGGGATGGAGGCTGCGGTCGAGATACGCGCCCTGGAGGACGGCAAGGACACGCGACTGCCGATCGTCGCGGTAACGGCCAGCGCGCTGCAGTCGGACCGTGAGCGCTGTCTGGCCAGCGGCATGGATGATCACGTGGGCAAACCGCTGCGTCCAGCCGACCTGCGTCGGGTGCTCGATCGCTGGGCCCCGGGTTCCCGTCAGCCTGGCCGTACGCAGGAGAACGCGGACAGTGGGCAGGCAGCGGCGGATGAGAACCTGACACTCGGCCTGACAGATACCCTGCCGCTGGCGATGGACGGAACCGCGCTGTTCTCGGGTCTCGATCCAGAAAAGCTGCAGCCTCTGCTCCAAAGTTTCATCGAGGATGCCTCCGCCGAGCTGTCCGCGCTGGCTGTGCAGCTGCGTGAGGGCCGGCTGGAGGGAAGCTCCGCG
>CAYLSM010000168.1:0-10307 GCA_964386505.1 uncultured Gemmatimonadales bacterium | reverse complement strand
CGCTGGTCCACTGCGGCCAGATCGGCTTGTCGATCCAGTTGTGCACCTGGCGCAGCCTGCCGATCGCCCCGGCATCGATCCAGGCCCGGGCGCGGGCCACGCCCGCGCCGCTGTTCCAGGCCAGAAGGTGGGTGGCGGCGCCGGTTCCGGCCGCGGTGCCGATACACAGGCGCGCCTCCTGCATCACATTGGAGATGGGCTTGTGCGTGGAGGCGGCCAGGCCCTTTTTCATGGCTGCAATGGCAATCGTGGCGTGAAGGTGATCCGGAGTCATGATCTTGACCGCGTCCAGGCCCTTCTCCTTCTCCAGCAGTTCCCGGAAATCGGCGTAGACCGCGCAGCCCTTGTATTTACCCGAGGGCTTGTTCTGTCCGTACCAGGTGTCCACCACATCCCGCCCGGCCTCGCGCCCGGCGCGGATGCCCTCATCACCCCCCCAGGACTGGCTGCCCAGGAACTGCCGAATCTGGTCGCGCAGGCCGTAACGGTCCCAGTCCACGTAGTCCGTGCTGTCGCGGTTGGGGTCGCAGACCGCAGTCACCTGGAAATCCTTCATTTCCAGCAGCGGGGGCAGCTCGCGCAACCCCTGTGTGCCCATGCCGATATAAGCCAGGTTGATCCGGTCGCTGGGCGCAACCCGTCCCGCGCGGCCGATTACCTGCGACGGCACGATGCTGAAAGCCAGGCCGGCCCCTGCGGCCGTGCCCAGAAATTTGCGGCGGGTTATCCTCTTTCTGGATTGCATCCGTTCCTCCCAGGTGTTGTCACTCGACTGACTGGCTAAATTCCGACTGTCAGGGTCTGTCCCGGCCTGGCGCTGAGTGTCCGGCCGTTTAAAACCACTTTTTCCAAACCCGCCAGCGGCGGTACTGTCAGCAGCACGGACTGCGGGGCGCTGCGCCAGTGGGGAATGAAATCGACTGTAATTGTCCGGCGGTCGGCCGAGAGCGAGAAGCTCAGGCTCACTGGACCGAACAGGGTGGGCATGCGTTCGAAACGCGTGCGGAAATCCGGCCTCAGCCAGGCCTTGGGGACCAGGCGCAGAAGGTGCAGGCGACCCGGCTCAAGCTCGTCGTCTATCACCGCCAGACGGACCAGGTCGGCCAGCAGCGGAGCGGCGAAAACGTTACCGTAGATACCGTCGCGCGTCTCGCACGAAATGAAGGTCTGGGGTGAGAGCGCCCCGGCCAGCAGGCTGTACATGCACTCCAGGTAGCGTCCGCGCTCGCCAAGCTGCCAGGAGTGGAACACATTCCAACTATAGCATGGCTCGCAGCTCGAAAGCTCGTGGATCAGGACCGGACGCTGCCAGCAGTTGCCGCGCCCGTCGTAGAGACTGCGGTAGGGTCCGTCGCGGAAGAACAGGCGCGACTGCTCCATCAGCTCATCCTGCGCTGGAAGCAGCCCGGCCCAGACCAGGAACAGCGGCCCGGTGTCCAGGTAGAAAGCGTGGCAGATATCACCGCCCGCGGACAGCGAATGAGCCACCACCGGGTGGGTCACGCCCAGGGAATCGGTCCACTGCGGCATCTGCGCGGTCCGCTCGCGCAGGGCCTTGACGAAAGTGGCGCGGTAGTCCTCAGCCTCGGCCTCATACTGCGCAGCCAGCGGATGGCCGAGGCTCTTGAGCAGGCTGACCGCCTCGGTCAGTCCCTTGTAGTTCCAGCCCACGTTCCAGACCGACTGGGTGCTCACGCCCCGGTCCTCGGCCACCGCGGGCGGCAGCACTCCCGGCACCCCGTCGTGACCCCGCACAGCCCGTGCCCGGCGGATGAACTCGCAGCTTTTAAGGACCGGATCGAGCCAGCGGGCAGTGAAAGCCGAGTCGCCGATCAGACGGGCGTGACGGCAGACCGTGTAGAGAACGGCGCCGTTGTCGGAGAGCCAGTCGATGGAGGTCAGGCTCTTGGGCGAGCAGAAATACCCCGGATCGGCGCTGTAAGAGGGCCCCGGAGGGACTATCTCGCCCTGGTGTGTGCGAAAAATCTCCAGGTGGCGTTCCACCGCGTCGGAATAGCCCCAGAGGTCGAGCAGCATGTGCGAGGTCATTGAGGTGGGCGTGGGCCAGAGACGGTCGTACTGCCAGGAGCCGGACAGGAAAGAGGTTTCCCCGGTGCCGGGGTCCTTTTCGGTTATGATGCGGGCAAACTGAAGGCTGCGCTCCAGGGCCCGGTTGAGCCAGAGTTCCGGGGTCACTACCTCGGCAGCGTTGTCCGGGCGCTGGGCGCGCCAGAAAGCCTCGCACTGGGCCAGTGCGCTCTCACGCCCCAGGTCGGCTTCCGGCCCGATTTCGCCCTTGTCGGATGGAACGAGCGGCAGCAGCAGGTCGAGCGCTGCGCCGGGACGGGCCTGCAAGGCCACGCGCAGCCAGTAGCGCCCCGCGGCTGATGCATCTGGAGCGCGGACCAGCCCGACCTCAGATCCGGTCAGCGCCCGGGCGAGCAGCCGCACCCGGCCATCCGGCTCCTCAAGGCTCAACCCGGCCCCGTCCCCCTCCGGTCTGGCGGTCAATGCCCGCGGGTAGGCCGACCGTTCGGGCAACACTGTAAGGTTGCGCTCCTGCTCCATGTTGCGCTGGATGTCGGGCGAACTCAGGCAGATCAAGAACCCGGACGAATCCGGGGCGCGCAGGGGATCGACCCGCGCCACCGACAGCCGGACCCAGGCGTAGAGCGGTTCGACCCCGCTCTGCACCTCCGAGCCGCCGGCCAGGTGGGCGAACACCTCCTGGCGCAGGACCACACCCTCGGGCAGCGGCCATTCGCTCCAGAGGACAGGGGCAGGCGATTCTGTCCAGCCCTGGTTCCCAACGCCACGGTCCGGCAGGGCGCAGAGCTGATAGGGACCGCCGCTTCCGGGTATCCTCAGTCCATCCGGGTCGAGACCGGGGTAAAAAGTCAGCTCGCAGCCCTGCCCGGCCCAGGGCCTTGTCAACTCGCGTCCCGCCGGACTGGGATCGGCCACCAGGGTGCCGTTGTAGATAAGGTTAAAACGGAAAAGGTGGTCCGGCCAACCCAGCGGGGTCCAGACATTCCGCTGCGCGGGCCACCAGAGCGACGCCGAACCGGCATCCGGCTCCGGTGTCTCCTGGACAGCTTGCTGAGGATGAGAGCAGCCGCAGAGCAGCAGGGTCAAACAAAGCAGGCCAGGCAAAGCTTTCATCGCGGCCCTCCGGGAGGTGGACGGCTCACTGTCTGTTCGGGGGCATCTTTGAAGAGAGAACACACCCGGCATTATACAGCACGCAGCGCCGGATTTTCAAAGAAAAAATGATTTCCGGAAGTTCCAGCCGGTAGCGGAAGGGGTACGACGGTCGGGATGAATCCGTCGCAGGCGTGGGAAATCAAACCCACACATCCGTCAAAGCTTTGTTAACGATCGGGATGTGGAATCAGGATGCAATTTCGGCAGCCGGCAGCCTACAGTCAGATATCGTCGAACCCGCCGTGGGCTTTGACCATGTTGAACAGGGTGATGGAGCTGTCGGAATCGATTTCGGTAAATTCCAGCCCCATTCCGGCCGGTTGCTCGGCCGAGGCTTTCTGAGAGCGGACCACCTTGAAAGCGGCGTGGACCTCCTCGTTCTGGCTTCCGAACTGAAGGTGGATGGTCAGCTTCCCGCTGGCGCCCACCGGCAGGGGGGCTTCGGTTTCCACGAAAATGCCGCGCATGTTGATGTCGCGGGTTTCGAGGTAGGTCTGGCGGCTGTCTCCGGTTTCCAGAAACACCTTGATCGTGTAATCAACCCGCTTGAACCGTCTCTTGTTGCTCTGCGTTGTCATACGACTCGTCTCACTCCTTCCCTGGCCCTCAGGATTGGCCGCCCTGCGGCGGGACAGACACGCCGGCCCGCGGACGGTGACAACATCAACCGAATGGCAACTGCCGCTGCCTAAATATCTGGTGCGCGCGGCCGGAAATCAACTGGAATCCGTCCTCAAAGCTGTCAGACTGTTTCCGAAACGGGAAAATCCATATATATTGTCCGCTTGAAAAAGGCTGTCCAGGACGGTATCACTTTCAGGGGGAACCATGCTGAGAATTCTGAGTGAAAGGCCCCTGCCCGGCATCCCCTGGCAGGAGCGGCCAGCCGGCTGCAACGACCCGCTGTGGCGCTTTGACGGCAACCCGGTGCTGGAACGCAATCCCCTCGCCTGCGCCTCGCGCATCTACAACAGCGCAGTGGTGCCGTTCGAGGGGGCTTTTGTCGGCGTATTCCGGGCCGACCACCGCGATTTCATGCCGCACCTGCACCTCGGGCGCAGCCGGGATGGCCTTCACTGGCAGATCGACCCCGAGGCGATAGCTTTCCGCGACGCGGCCGGCAACTCCGTAACCGACAACTATTCCTACGACCCGCGTGTGGTGCGGATCGAGGATACCTATTACATAAGCTGGTGCACCGATTTCCACGGACCGACGATCGGGCTGGCCTGCACGAAGGATTTCCGCGCGTTCACCCGCCTGGAGAACGCTTTCCTGCCCTTCAACCGCAACGGCGTTCTGTTCCCGCGTCAAGTCAACGGCAGCTACCTGCTGCTCAGCCGTCCGAGCGACCAGGGGCATACTCCGTTCGGCGACATTTTCCTGAGCCAGAGCCCCGACCTCTGCCACTGGGGCCGTCACCGCCATGTGATGTCCGCGGATGGCGGCTGGTGGGAGGACTCCAAGATCGGGGCCGGCCCGGTTCCAATCGAGACCGAGCTGGGCTGGCTGCTGCTCTACCACGGGGTGGGCAACACCTGTAACGGCCTGGTTTACAGCATCGGCGGTGCGATCCTGGACCGGGATGACTCCTCCCGAGTGCTCTGGCGCTGCAGAGAATACCTTCTGACCCCGGAGATGCCCTACGAGGCGGTCGGGTTCGTGCCCAATGTCCTGTTCCCCTGCGCCGCTCTCTGCGATAGCGAGACCGGACGCCTGGCGCTGTATTACGGGGCCGCGGACACGGTGACCGCCCTGGCTTTCGGCCGGGTGGATGAGATCGTGGAGTACATCCGCGACCACGCGCGCTGAACCGAGTATGGCCTTTACGGCTCAACGCCCGGTGCGCGCTTTCACGCTCTCGACCAGGAACCCGGCCTCATCTGTCTGGAGCGCGCCCTGGAACTGCACGTAGCTTATCCCGTTGACCGAGGGCCGGACAAGCGGCAGCGCAGGCGCCAGTTCCGTGCCATCCAGGCTGATCCGGCAGGAATCGGCGCGTGAATCGCTCCAGGTAAAACGCAGCTCGTGCCAGTGGCCCGGGGTCAGAAAGTCGCGGCCCTCGATCCTCCCCTCACCGTCGAACGCCAGCGAGTACATGGAGTAATGCCAGGCCAGGCTGTCCGTGGGGTTGAACCAGCGGTCGATCAGGCTGATCCGCCCGCCGGAGCCGCCCGCGCTCAGACGGATACGGGTGGTGAAAGTGCCGCTCAGCCCGGCCGGAAAATTCCACACCGCCCCGTCCAGGTCGCAGACCAGACGCTGGTCGCGCGGGTGGCGGATGGCAAGCGCACGCTGTCCGGGACGGTCCGGGTGTGCGACCAGCGGCGGCCCGGGGGCGCGGTCCTCGGCGCAGTGGCCGCGGATGCCGTCCACGTACTTGAAAGTCGACCAATTGTCCAGGCCAGAGGCGAAACTGTCGGCGCGCTCACGCTCGTACAGCCAGGCCGGGTCGAATATGAGCAGCGCCCGCACCAGGGGATGCTGCCCCAGTGCAACCAGAACCTTGCCGCCCGGCAACTCCACGGCCTGCGACTGGTGCACGCTCCGGTCGAGCGAGACCTCGATCCCGTCGCGTGTGGCAAAATCGGCCGCATTGCGCAGCGGATCGAGATACAGTTCACGGAAGCCCACCCAGTTCGCCCCGTCATCCTCCGAAATCGCCACGTGGATTGCATCCCGGTTGGTGAACACATCCTCCCAGCGCCCGTCCCGCTGCTCGGGGCGAATACTCGTGTCGGCCGAGCGGTCCTGTTCCGGCAGGGGTGTTGTGTTGCACCAGAACAGCAGCAGACGGCCATCCCGCAGGCGGAAGAAAGTGGGCATGGTGCAGGTGGCGTAGAAACGCGAGGCTGAGGGTGCGCTCCAGCTTGCTCCGCAGTCAGTGGAGAAAGACTCGTAGAGGTTGTCCATCGAGGTGCGCAGCAGCATCCACAGACGGCCATCCGCCAGCTCTGTCACGGTCGGCTCGATAGCGTAGTTCTGCCAGCGGGGCTTGCGGTGTGGCGGCAGCCCCGGATGCACCGGCCCGGCCGGGATATCCACCGCCTGCCAACTCCGGCCGTCGTCATCCGAGTACAGCACGCAGCCCAGCAGTATCTCGCGCCCCGCGCTCACATCAGTGCGCCCGGCCGTGACCAGCATCCGCTGACGGCTGCGTAGGAACAGCGGCTGACGGAGCATGTCGTAGCTGCCGTCGAGCACTTTCTCCCGGCTGTAATGCCCGTCGATACCCGCCTCGCTGCGCAGCACCCAGGTGCCCTGCGCGCCGCTTTCCAGACGGACCCAGGCCCCGCTCCAGGGGCTCCGGGACGGGGGAGGGCTGTTTTCGTTCGTGCCCGCCTCGGGTCTCAGAGTCACGCCGGCAGTATCCCAGCTCAGGCCGTTGTCCCGGCTGAGGATGTAATAATGCCCGGTGGGTGCGCTCTGCGGCCCCCGGAAACCGTAGTGCCGCAGCTCGCCGTCCGGCAGACGGACCAGGCCCTGGAAAGCGTTCTCCGGCGGCGTGCCCACCCGCAGGGGGGCGAAAATCCGCTCCAGCTCCGGAACGGGCCGGCCAGCGGACTCTGCCCCTTTACCGCCACCACAGCCCGCGGCGGCTGCAAGCAGGCCCAGCATGACAACAGGCAGCGCTTTCATGCCCAGCCTCCCTCTTGCCGCTCAGCGGCCATCCGCGGTGAACCGGAACCGCACGTAGGAATCGACCGTGGGCGGCCCGGGAGAAACGAACAGTTCCGGCTCCGGCCCCAGCACCATGACAGTGGAGCCGAAAGTGTGATTGTGCAGGCTGCCCTTATACTTGCAGCTCACGGGATGCTCGGGGTTGACGGTTGAGGAAAGGATGGCCTTGATCCAGTCCACATCCACCTGCCCGGCCCGCTTCTCCAGCATGCCGGTCACGGTCTGGAAGCGGATTTCGGAATCGATGTCCCGGGTGTGGCTCGAATCGTTTTCAGCCAGGGCCTTGCGGTAGGCGGGGCTGAAATCCCGGCAGGCGAATGGATGGTTGGTGTGGGAGATGGCCCCATCGCGGCGCTCCGGCGAATACTCAACCGGCCCGGCCGGGGAGCACTCGAAGCTGAGAATGCTGTCCGGGCCGCCGAGGATGTAGTTCTGTCCGCTGGCGTGTTGCACCCTTTTCAGGAATTCTACCGCCGCCGCCTGGTCGGGCTGATCGAGCAGTCCCCGTATTACAAACGCCACCGGAAGGCCGGTCAGCTTGTGGTCCAACTGGGTTAGGGCGTTGACGCAGACCCCCACGCCCCGGTTGTTCAGGCCGTTGGTGGCGATCAGTCCGGCGCAGGTGAACGACATCACCTCGAGGCCGTCCGGACGGTGGATACGCAGCACTGTCTGGTAGCCGTTGCGGAAACCCTCCAGGTCCATGTTCTGCGCCATCATCGCGGGAGTATCCCCCCGCCTGTCCACGCCCAGCCCGGAACACTTGTCCTGCAGAAGGTCGCGGCTGTTCAAGCCCGTCTCATCCAGATACTGGAAAGCCAATACGGAGTTGAAATCCATCTCCGCGCCCTCGGCAATGCCCTTGACCTCCTCCAGGAGATCGGGAGTGTATTCCCGGATTGCGCTCAGGTAGTCGGTGCGGGCCAGGAACAGCGCGATAAGCGTGTCAGGGTCGACTGAGTAGACTTTGCTCAGGCGGTATTTCCAGAGGTCAATCGCCTGGTGGACCTGGAGCTTTAGCCGACGGCCATGCTCAAGGCCGATCTCGTAAGGCGTGCCTGTCAGGTCCAGGTAATACGGGAGAGCGTTAACCGGAGCTGCCACGGGTGCGGCATTCGCGGAAGGCTCCGCCTCGGGCGCGCCGCCGCTGCAGCCGAGAGTCAGGCAAATGGCCGTCAGGAGAAAAGCCGCCTGGGAATAGAATCCAAAACTTTTCCGCATCTTTAATCCTCCAGGAACATGCGTTGAAAGGATGAGATTGTATTAACGTGTCCGCAACAATATCGGGTACTACAATCCCGGTTCCCTGTCCAGGGGATTGAGCCGGAAGGAACGGCAGTTATGGCGCAGGATCGCCCCGAGGCCGGGCTTGCCGCTGGCTTGGGGGAGGCTCTCTTTCTCCAAGATGACCAGCCGCGAAAGAACCGCCCCTAATATCACCAGCCCGCAGCCGGCCCAGGTGAGAATCGGCACCCGCAGGCCGAGCAGCCAGCCTGTCAGCAGAGTTGAGGCCACCGGGATGCCATAGGCCAGGGCGTTCACCGTGCTGTGGTGGCCGCGGCGCTCGGCCAGGTCCCAGAGGAAATAGGCAAGGAAAGTCGGGCAGAGGGCGACAAACAGCAGAATGCCCACGGCCTGTGCGCTCCAGGCTGCATCCGTCGGGTGCAGCACAAGGTTCGGGCTCAGCAGCACGGCCGTGGCCAGGATGAACAGCGGCACCGCCCCGCTGCCGTCCGCACCGCCCCAGCGGCGGCTGAGGTTGTTGTACAGCCCCCAGAGAATCGCCGCCCCCAGCGCCGGAACATAGGCAGCCCAACCGCCGCGCAGGGCCGCGGCCAGCCCTCCGGCCGAAAGCGCCCCCCCCGCGCCCAGGGCCAGGGCCACACCCAGAAACGCCACCAGGCTCGCAGCCAACAGGGCGGGCAGGCTGGTCCTCTGGCCCAGGATCGGCACGGACAGCAGCAGTGAGAAAGCCGGCCAGAGGTAGTTGATTATCCCCACCACCAGCACCTGCTCGCGGCTGACGGCGGCATCCAGAGCATGGTAAAAGCAGAGTACGTACGCCACGAAAAGCGCGCCGCAGCCGAAAAGATAACGACGGGAGCCGGAGCGGACCGACTGACGGGCTCGGGGGGACAGGGCCAGGTAGACCAGGCTCAGCAACGCGGCCACGGCATGGATCATGGCCACGGCGCTAAGGCCGCCGAACAGCTCGGTCAGGCGACGTCCCGCGGCCACGGTGCCGCTCCAGAGAACAGCGGCGGCCAGGCCGCCCAGGGTGGCGCGCAGCTTTTCTTTGCCCGCAGGGTGTGTGTGCAAGCGGTCTCCGTATCTGACTGACTTTTTCAGCGCAGCGCGAGCGATCCCGGAAGGACAAAGTCAAAAGCCCTGCGGCAGGCGCCTGCCGAGGGCTTATTAACGCGGAACTCCATGGTATGCTTACCGGCCATCCCGCCCACACACGCTCCGGGCCTAACCTGCCCCATGCGGTCAGGATTTCCTGTTCCTGGCGATCAGACCCGCGGATACCTCCTGCCAGCGGTGCAGTTCCGAGCCCAGAGCGCCGATCTCTTTCTTCTTTGAGTCCACGCGGCTGAGCTGGACCGAGAACGAGAAACCATCCGTGCGGATGAAATTCTCTCCACGCAGACGGGTGAGCAACTGGGTGAAAGCCGCCGGGTTGCGCACCGCCTCCTGCATGCCGAGCGTGGGAAGGCAACTAATACTCTCGTAGAAAAACAGACGGTTCAGCTTCTCCACCGTGTACTCGTGCGGGAAACAGGCCAGCAGCCGCTTGAAATTCTCATAAGTCTCCTCGTCGAAAAGTGGAGGCTGGAGCTGCGGCAGACTGGACTGGCCGAGGCTGTTTTTCTGCTCGTCCACGATGATCACTATCTTCAGGTCCGAGGTCAGGTTTTTGACATCGCCCCAGATGCGGACAATGAACACGACCACCAGGCCGGAATAGGCACTCACGAACACAGCGGTGGCGACAGTGGCAGGCACCTGGGCGACACTGCTCAAAAGCAGTTCGGCCCCCAGGGCGCAGGGGTAGGCAAGCAGTCCGCCGATCAGATTCAACCCGATTGACTGCCAGGGGCTAACGGCGGAGGAGGACATCTCGAACCATCCCTTAAGCGATCGTGAAACTCCGGAATTTTTTCTGGTGTCTAAATATTATCAGAAAAAATCCTTCTGTCAAAAAAATCTTTCAAACCTGCCAACTGCAATCAAAGGAATGAGAAACCGAATTCAAACCTCCCCCAGCCGGCCTTGGCAGGTCCGGCGCGACTCAGGCCAGATGCGCACGCGGCCGACCATCATCCTCGTACTCCGGACGCAGGTAGTGCAGGGTGAGCCGGTTGGCGCTGGGGGCCAGGCTCTCGTTCAGGCGCCGCTTTTCCTCCGCGGTCATGGGTGTG
>CAYLSM010000167.1:0-10330 GCA_964386505.1 uncultured Gemmatimonadales bacterium | reverse complement strand
AGTACCTGATGGCCCAGCGTATCCGCGGGGTCACCCCGGAGCTGGTGCGCAAGATCGGCGAGGTCTACGTAAAGAAAAGCGATTTCTTCCAGGCCAAGAGTTACCTGGACCGTTATTTCAGCACCCTGGACGCCGAGCCCGACTCCTCGGTGCTGCTGGATTATTTCCAGATCGCCATCGAGCGGGGCCAGGCAGGGGACAACGCCACCAAGGTCAAGGCCCTGGAGGAAATACTCCACATCGCCCCGAACTACAGCCTGGGGCCGTATTTTTTCGATCTGGCCGAGTTCTATTACGGCCAGGGGGATTATTCGCAGGCGGTAGGTTATTATCAGCGCGGGCTGCCGCTGGAACTGCATCTCGAGGACAGGCCGCTCTACCTTTTCCACTTGGCCGAATGCTACGAGAAGCAGCAGGACTGGTCCAACGCGTTCCTCTATTTCGACCAGTTCCTCACGGTCTACCCGCAGGACCCGCGCGCTCCCGAGGCGCTCTGGCACCGCGGTAACTGTTGCTGGCCGCTGGCCTCGGAGCTGTTCGAGAAAGAGGAGCTGGACCAGGCGCTGTACTATGTGAACCAGATAATCGATTCCGGGCAGCCGCAGCACTATGTGGATGACGCCTATTTCCTGCGGGGGGAGATCCTGCTGAAACAGGAGAGCTTCGAGGAGGCGCGTGCCGCCTACCGTCAGGTGCTCAAGCTCAACCGTTACTACTACAAAGAACGCATCGCCGACCTGGCCCGTCGACGGATACTTGAAATAGACACGAAGAAAAAAGCGGAATAACCGCGCCCGCGCGCCGTGGGATGGTTAACGGAAGGGGAATAAGGATGAGGATGGACCGGGTTTTCGGATCGATAGCCCTCTTTACGATGCTGGCCACTCTGGCCGGTTGCGCGGCCAAGCGCCAGTATGCGCCCACACCGGAGGGAGAGTACGAACAGGCCTACGACCTGTATCAGAAAGAGGAATATTCCAAGGCCATCGACGCACTGAAACAGATTATCTACAAGTACCCCGGCAGCGATCTGGTGGAGCACGCCCGCTACTACCTGGCCGACTCGTATTTCCTGAACGAGGACTATGTACTGGCGGCGGATGAGTTCGAGCGCCTGAACCGCGAGTTCCCCCAGGGACGGTTCGCCGATGTGGCGCTGTTCAAGGCCGCTCTGAGCTACGAGAAACAGAGCCGGCGATTCGAGCGCGACCAGACCGAGACGCTCAAGGCCATAGAGACGATCGATAACCTGCTCTCCAAGTACCCGAACACCGAGTACGCCGACACGGCCAAGGCACATTCTGTCCTGCTGAGCGACCGTCTGGCCCGGAAAGAATTCCACACGGCCAAATTCTATTTCGACGCGAAACTGTACGACTCGGCGATCATCTATCTGAAAAGCGCGCTGGAGGCCTACCCGAGTTCCTCGGTGGTGCCGGCGGCGCTCTACCACCTGTACATTTCGAGCCGGCGGATGGGGTATCCGGATGACGCCAAGGATGCCCGCGACCGTCTGTGCGCCGAATTCCCGGACAACGAGTACAGCAAGCTTATCTGCGGCCAGACCGAGGAGCCGCTGAGCGGCGGCGCTGCCGCACCCACACCCGTTACACCCAGGGGCCAGCCCGAGAACAGCACCCCGTCGGACTCGACCACCGCACCCAACTCACCGAACTGAACGACCGGAGGGACGCGCGGTGCGGATCGCCCTGATAGGCGGCACATTTGACCCGGTGCACCTCGGGCACCTGATCGGCGCGGAGTGCACGGCCGAAAGCCTTCACCTCGACCGCGTCCTGTTCGTCCCGGCGGCCACTCCGCCCCACAAGTTCACCCGGCGCATCAGCGACTCCGGGCACCGGGTGAACATGCTCCGTCTGGCCATCGCGGGCAACCCCCGTTTCGACCTCCTTCTGGATGAGATCGAGCGCGGTGGGGCCTCGTTCACCGTGGACACGGTAAGCACGGTGCGCGCCCGTCTGGCCGCCGGGGATGAGCTTTATCTGGTGGTGGGCGCCGACAACCTGGTCGATTTCGACACCTGGAAGGATTGGCGGCGCATCGTGGCAACCTGCCGGATCGCCGGCCTGGAGCGTCCCGGCACTGAACAGGCCCGCCAGGTGGTCGAGCGCAAGATGCCGGACCTTCGGGTGGAATGGGTCCGGATGCCGCTGATCGATATCTCGTCCACCCACGTGCGCTCACTGAGCGCGCAGGGCGCATCGATTCGCTACCTGGTGCCCGAGCCGGTGGCGCGCTACATTCAGGAAAACGACCTTTACCGGGATTGCCGCGGCTGAAAGCTCCGCCGGCGCCCCGAGACACGCTTACACGCACGGCGGGACTGGCCTCAGACCCGCTGTCGAACGGAAGTCAGAACGAGGATAAACGATGTTAACCAAAATCGGAAAGTTGATTTTCGGGGATGCCCACAAGCGCGAGACAAAGAAAATCCGTCCCACCGTGGACCGGATCAACGAAATCTGCGCCGGGCTCCTGTCCCTGAGCGACCAGGAACTGGTCGAACGCAGCCTGGCGCTCAAGCAAAAGCTGAGCGCGATCGAGGACATCGAGGAGCAGGCTCTCGCCACGGATGAGGCCCTGCCCGAGGCGTTCGCCCTGGCCAAGGATGCCTGCCGCCGCAACTTAGGCCGCGAGATTTCGGTCTGCGGCCAGCCGATGACCTGGGACATGGTGCCCTACGATGTGCAGTTGATAGGCGCGGTGGTGCTGCACCAGGGTAAGATCGCCGAAATGGCCACCGGCGAGGGCAAGACCCTGGTTGCGGTGATGCCGCTATATCTCAACGCTCTGAAAGGGCGCGGCGTGCACCTGGTCACGGTCAACGACTACCTGGCCCGTCGCGACAGCGAGTGGATGGGCACGATCTTCACCTTCCTCGGCCTCACGGTGGGCTGCATCCAGCACGACATGGACCCGCCCCAGCGCCAGGCGGCCTACAACTGCGACATCACCTATGGCACCAACAACGAGTTCGGTTTCGACTACCTGCGCGACAACATGGCGTTCCGCCTGGAGGACCGCGTACAGCGAAGCCACCATTACGCCATAGTTGACGAGGTGGACAGTGTGCTGATCGACGAGGCCCGCACGCCGCTTATCATCTCGGGCCCGGTGCACGGCACCTCCGACACGTTCAAGCAGTACCGCCAGATGGTGGATGACCTGGTGCGCGTGCAGGTGCGGGATGTCAACTCGCTCCTGGCCGAGGCCGCCCGTCTGCTGGAGGAGGCCGAGAAGGAGACCGACGGCAAGCAGGCCGAGGCCAAGAGCTATGAGGCCGGGATCAAGCTGCTGCAGGCCTCGCGCGGCATGCCCAAGAACAAGCGCCTGATCAAGATCCTCAACGAGGTGGGCACCAAGAAACTTCTCCTGCGCGTGGAGGGGGATTTCATGCGCGAGAAGAAAATGCCCGAACTGGATGAGGCCCTCTATTTCTCGATGGATGAGAAGGGCAACCAGGTGCAGCTCTCGGACAAGGGCATCGACAGGCTCAGCCCCAACGACCCGCAGATGTTCATCATCCCCGACCTGTCCACCGAGATCGACAAGGTGCAGCAGGACGCCGAGCTCAGCCCGGTGCAGAAACACGAGCGTGTCCAACGCATCGAGAAGGATTATCTGGACAAGAGCGACCGCATCCACACGATCCACCAGCTCCTCAAGGCCTATGTCCTGTTCGAGAAGGACGTGGACTACGTGGTGCAGGAGGACAAGGTGCTGATCGTGGACGAGTTCACCGGCCGCCTGATGCCGGGGCGGCGGTTCAGCGATGGGCTGCACCAGGCCCTCGAAGCCAAGGAGAGCGTCAAGATCGAGGGTGAGACACAGACCCTGGCCACGATCACCCTGCAGAACTATTTCCGCCTCTACGACAAGCTGGCCGGCATGACCGGCACGGCCGAGACCGAGGCCAACGAGTTCTGGCAGATCTACAAGCTGGACGTGGTGGTGATCCCCACCAACCGCCCGGTGGTGCGCGATGACATGGACGATATCATTTTCCGCACCCGGCGCGAGAAATTCAACGCCATAATCGACGAGATCGTGGAGCTGAACGGAAAAAGCCGCCCGGTGCTGGTGGGCACGGTCAGCGTGGAAATCTCGGAGACTCTCAGCCGCATGCTCAGGCGCCGCGGGGTGAAGCACCACGTGCTCAACGCCAAGTACCACCAGCAGGAGGCCGAGATCGTGGCCCGGGCCGGACAGCCGGGGGCGGTTACCATCGCCACCAACATGGCTGGACGTGGCACGGATATCAAGCTGGGCCCCGGGGTGCGCGAGGTGGGCGGCCTGGCGATCCTGGGCACCGAGCGTCACGAGGCGCGCCGCATCGACCTTCAGTTGCGCGGCCGCAGCGGCCGTCAGGGCGACCCCGGCAGCTCGGAGTTTTTCCTCTCGCTCGAGGATGACCTGATGCGTCTGTTCGGCAGCGACCGGATCAGCGGTATCATGGACCGCCTGGGCCTCAAGGAGGGCGAGGTCATCACCCATCCTTTGGTCTCGCGATCCATCGAGCGGGCGCAGAAGAAAGTGGAGGGTAACAACTTCCAGATCAGAAAGCACCTGCTGGAATATGACGACGTGATGAACCAGCAGCGCGAGGTGATCTACGATCTGCGCCTGTTCGCCCTGGAGGGCAAGGAGCTGGACGAGGATTTCAAGAAGTTCCTGGACGACGCTGCGGGGATAAAGCTGGACCAGCATATCCTGCCCGGCAGCCCGCCCGAGGAATGGGACCTTAAGGGCCTCTCGGCCGACTTGCTGCGCACGTTCCTGCTCAGCGTGCCCCTGGAGAAAAAAGAACTCTCCGAGCTGAACGCCGTGGATATCCGCGACCAGGTGCTCGACCTGGTGAACCAGCTTTGGGAGATGAAAGGCCAGGAGCTGGGGCCCGATCGCAAGACATTCCTGATGCAGCATATCCTGTTGCGCGTGCTGGATGAAAACTGGCGCGAGCATCTGTATTTCCTGGACTATCTGAAGAGCGGGATCAATTTCCGGGCCTACGGCCAGAAAGACCCGCTGGTCGAGTACAAGAAAGAGGCCTACACCGCCTTTGTCGAGATGATGGAGCGGATCAAGACCGAGGTGGCCTCGCTGTTCTTCAAGGCGCAGTTCATCGAGGAGAGTGAGATCGACAAGCCGCGCCGCCCTGAGATGACCGCCGTGCACCACGCCACGATTTCGGCGTTCCAGGGGGCGCAGCCCACTCTGAGCACCAACTCTCCGGAGGAGCAGCCGCACAAGGTCCAGACCGTGCGGCGCGACCAGCCCAAAGTGGGGCGCAACGACCCATGTCCCTGCGGCAGCGGCAAGAAATTCAAGCACTGCCACGGAAGGGATTCTATCTGAGCCTGACCAGGCCCGATACGGGCCGCAAGCGAGCCGGAGGCGAGGATGGTCGAAATCAGAAAATCTGAGGGCGAGGTGATCCTCTCGCGCGAGCAGTTGCGTGAGGTGGAGAATTTCCAGACCGCATTCGCCGCCATCTGGAACGAGATGCGCGACTCGGTCGAGGAGTTCGACAACATCATCCTGCGGCACTATTTCAACCGTGAGAACGGCTATCTGGAAGAGCAGCAGAACAACCTGCGCGAGATAGTCGTACTGCAGAGCCGCTTGGAGGAACTGGCTGCGCGCCTGAACGGCTCCTCGTCCGAGCTGAAGGCGTTCATGAAAGCCCTGCAGGACCGGATGCATGGAGCCTCCGGTGGTTCGGACAAGGCTGTGAGCCCACCACCAGCCACGCAGTCTCCCGCGCAGTCCGCGCCGCCGGGTACAAACGGCGTGGCGGAGGGATCTCCGGCCAAAGCCGCCGTTGATAAAAAGAACGGCGCCCGCCCGAGCCGCCTTCTGCTGGCCGACCGGAGCCAGTTGGCCGACAGTTCCCAGCGCGGCGGCGAGATTTCGATCAAGTTGTTCTTCGAGGAACTGGGGCTGCTGCGTCCCGAGCGCCACGACCTTCTGCGCGAGATCACCCGCCAGCTCCACGAGCTGCTCTACGAGCGCAAGCTGGTCGGTTACAGCAAGACCTCGCTCGTGTTCGGCCGCGATTGCAGCCTGTCCGAGGTTCTGGTTTCACTGGAACCGGTGTTCCTGTCGGAGAGCGTGCGGGCGCTGCTGGCCGCGGAGGCCCCGTCTACAGAGGGCGTGCGGCTGACCCTGGGCTGCGGCTCCGGCGGCGAGCTGGTGTATGTGGCTTTAGAGGAGTGAAAAAGCCGCTGTTCACGAAGAGCGTTGGCCCGGCGCGCCCGGGACAGTTGCCAGGCCTGGGACAGGCTGAGGTAGCTGCCGGGAGAACGCCGGGCTGGTACATTTATGGACGGCTCTCCGGCTGCTAACTGCCACCGGAGCGCAGATGCTGATCGCCCGCAAAAGCGCGTCTGGCCGCAGGCAGTGTACAGGTTGAGCTTAAACTGTTATATTTATGCAGGTAGTTGATTCCTAAATTGCCGGTTGAAGACGGCTTCAGGGTACGCTGCGGGTGCGCCATGCCGAAGGAAGACCTGTTAAAGGCGTTGGAAAATCACAAGAACCTCGATCTGGAGCTGATCGAGCGGGTCTATGATTTCAGCGCTGCGGCCCACAAGGGGCAGAAACGCAAGTCCGGCGAGGATTTCATCACGCATTCGGTCGAGGTGGTGAAAATCCTGCTCGATCTGCGCCTCTACGACAGCGTGTCCATTGCCGCGGCCCTGGTGCATGACGTGATCGAGGACACGGCCCACACTCTGGATGAGGTCCGCAACCTGTTCGGGGATGAGATCGCCGCCATCGTGGACGGTCTGACCAAGATCAGCCGGATGGACGGGTACGCCACACCGCACTCGGAGCAGGACCAGCAGATCGAGAACTACCGCAAGCTCATACTCTCCATGGCCCGGGACATCCGGGTGATCCTGATCAAGTTCGCCGACCGCCTCCACAACATGCGCACTCTGGATGCGCTGAGCGAGGAAAAACGGCTGCGCATCGCCCGCGAGACCCTGGATATCTACGCCCCGCTGGCACACCGTTTCGGTATCGCCCTGATCCGCTGGGAGCTGGAGGACCTGGCTTTCAAGCACCTGGAACCGGCTCACTACAAGGAGCTGGCCCGCAAGCTGGCACAGAAACGGATCGAGCGCGAGGCCCTGATCGAACGGTTCAAGGAGCCGCTGCAGAAAGCGATCAACGAGGCCGGGATCAAGGCCGAGGTCACCGGGCGGCCCAAGCACCTGTACAGCATCTGGCGCAAGATGGAGCGCCGCAACAAAACCTTCGAGGAACTCTACGACCTGCTGGGTCTGCGCGTGCTCACCGAGAACGTGGCCTCCTGCTATCACATCCTCGGCATCATCCACAGCACCTGGACCCCGCTGCACGACCGCTTCAAGGACTACATCGCCACCCCCAAGTCGAACATGTACCAGTCGCTGCACACCACGGTTTACGGTCCCGGCGGGCACCTGATTGAAATCCAGGTGCGCACCTTCGAGATGAATCGCACCGCCGAGTTCGGTATCGCCGCGCACTGGAAATTCAAGGAACAGCAGGCCGGCGGTGGCCAGAGCGAGCTGGACAAGCGAATGAGCTGGCTACGCGAGGTGCTGGAGTGGCAGAACGAGGCCACCGACCCCAAGGATTTCATGGAGTTCCTTAAGATCGACCTGTTCGACGACGAGGTGTTCGTGTTCACCCCGCAGGGTCGGCTGATGAAGCTGCCGGCCGGCTCCACCCTGATCGATTTCGCGTTCTGCGTGCACACCGAGATCGGCCTGCACTGCGCCGGGGGCAAGATCGACGGGCGGATTGCGCCGCTGCACACCCGCCTCAAGAGCGGCCAGACCGTGGAGATCATCACCAACCCCAACACCCATCCGAGCAAGGACTGGATCCAGTTCGTGCGCTCGACCAAGGCGCGGGGCAAGATCAGGGCCTGGATCCGTGAGCAGGAGTTCTCCGACAGCCTCAAGCTGGGCAAGGAAATGCTGGAGCGTGAGCTGCGAAAGCAGCGTTTGGGCAAGATCGACGATGCGAAAATGACCCAGTTGCTTCAGCATTTCAATCTGCCCGGCCCGGCGGAAAAGCTTTACGCCGCGATCGGCCAGGGCAATATCTCGGTTAACCAGGTGCTGAGCCAGATTGCCCCGGAAACGACCGAGCACGAGCACAAGCCGCGCGCTTTCGACCGTATCCTCGACCGTCTGCGCAAGGATTCCTCGGCCATCAAGATACAGGGGATCGGCAACCTGATGGTCACCTACGCAGGCTGCTGCCAGCCCGTGCCGGGTGACCGTGTGGTGGGCTACATCACCCGGGGACGGGGGGTGTCGATCCACCGCGCCGACTGCCCCAACCTGCTGCGCATGAGCACCGACCCGGACCGCCGGGTGGGGATCGACTGGCAGGCCGGGGATGACGAGGACTTCATCGTGCGGCTGCAGATCACCGGCAGCGACCGCAAGGGCATGCTGGCCGACCTGACCGCCGCGATCACCGATACCGGGACCAATATCCAGAGCGCCGAGCTTAAATCGAGCGATTTCGAGTTCACCGGCACTTTCGTGGTCGAGGTGCGCGACCTGAAACACCTGAACCGGATCATCGCCGCGCTGAAAAAAATCCGTGGAGTGGAGAAAGTGATGCGCATGGAGTCGTTCTCCCCCCGGGCGATAGAGAAATCTGGCTGAAATGGCAAGCTGAGCCTTATCCCATCCGCTGTTCCAATCCGGCAAGGAGGGTCACATGCAACAGCTCTCCACGGCGCTCGTGGCCGTGCTGCTCAGATTGGCCGAACTGACCCGGAACCAGCTCATCCCGCACGCCCAGCGCTGGCGTGCGGTGCAGAAAGGCTGGGGTGAATCCAGCTCCCACGCCAGCGAGATAATCCCCTGGGTGATGGGTGTGATCGTGGTTACCGCAATCGTGTTTGCGATTATCTTCACCCGTCGTGAGCGGGCCAAGCAGAAAGACCGCGAGTTCGTCTACTACCAGCGCAAAGCAGCCGAGAAGGGTCTGGACCCGCAATGCCTCAAGCTGATGGAAAAAGCGGTCCGCACCGTGGGGCTGGAACAGCCTTTCCGCGTGCTCGATTCATTCGACATTTTCCAGCACCTGATGGAGGAGTACGAGCACAAGAGCGATTTCTCGGAGCAGGAGCATGATTATTTCCACCAGATGTTGGAGAAGATCAAGGAGGCGCTTGGGTTCCGCCAGATCGAGGAGGCGGTCCCGCTGACCACTTCGCACGAGATCAAGCCCGGTCAGGTGGTCAAAGTCAAGCTGGGCAAGGACGGCCAGGAGTTCGAGTACGATTCCTGCGTGCTGGAAAATGAAGAGAAAGTGATTACCATGGACGGCTCGGCCATGGATTTCGATTTCCTGCGAATTGGGTTCGACACCACACTCGAGGTGATTTTCCACCGGGAGAACGATGCCGGCTACAATTTCCTCACCACAATCGCCAAAGCGCCGGACCAGGCCAGGAAACATCTGTATGTTAAGCACCCCAAAAAACTGGAACGCACCCAGGCCCGCAATTTCTCGCGCATGGAGGTGGTTTTCCCGTTCAGCTACTACCACATCGGAAAAAACAACTTCAACAGCATCGAGATCGACACCAACCTGATCGGCTGCGAGAACCGTCCGGTTTACCGCGGCGAGAGCGTCGACATCAGCGGCGGCGGGCTGGCGTTCAACACCTACCGCAAGGTAAGCCGCGGCGATTTCCTCTACCTGAATTTCCAGATGCTGAGCGAGGAGCACAGCGAGCCGCTTCTGGCCGAGGTGGTCTGGAGCGGCAAGGACAAGAAAAACGAAAACCTTCAGCTCGTCCGGGCCCGGTTCTTCAGCATTACCGACAAAATGCAGGACGAGCTGATGAAATTCGTCTACCAGATGCAGCGGCGGGTGGCGCGCCGGATGAAATTCGCGCCAAAGCGGTAGGGCGGAGCGGCAGTCAGGACAGCATTCATATGATAAAAAAGCCCCGGCCTCCTCACAGGAGGCCGGGGCCTTGTGCTTGCGGTCGGATCGGGCCAATTACATGGCCCGGGGCGGCTTCAGTCTATCCGGTACAGGATGCGCCCGCAATGGTTGCAGAACTCGATCACATCCTGGTGCTCGGTGACAAGCTTGCTCCCGGTGGGCGCCGAGACGAAACAGCCGTAGCAGACCCCGTTCTTCACCGGAGCCATCGGGCGGTCGTACTTCTCGGCGATGCGCAGAAAGCGCTGGTAAAGCACCGGGTCGAGCTGCTCTGTCACTTCACGGATTGACTCCTCGATCCTCTCTTTTTTGTCGAGGGCGAAACCCATCTGCTCAT
>CAYLSM010000166.1:0-10356 GCA_964386505.1 uncultured Gemmatimonadales bacterium | reverse complement strand
AGCCGGGCATGAGCCGGGATGACCTTCTGGAAAAGAACACCGAGATCGTGGCCTCCGTGGCCGCACAGATTCGCACCCACAGCCCGAAAGCCATCGTGATAGTGGTCTCCAACCCGCTGGATGTGATGACCTGGGTGGCGCGCAAGGTGACCGGGTTCGCTCCGGAGAAAGTGTTCGGCATGGCCGGGGTGCTGGACACGGCCCGCTATCGCTCCTTCATCGCCCTGCACCTGGGTGTTTCGGTGCGCGACATCTCGGCCATGGTCCTGGGCGGCCACGGCGACTCGATGGTGCCGCTGCCCCGCTACACCACAGTCTCGGGTATCCCTCTGAGTGAGCTGATGGACCAGGCGACTATCGAGGCGATCATTCAGCGTACGCGTGACGGTGGCGCGGAGATAGTGAAATACCTCAAGACCGGCAGCGCGTTCTACGCCCCGGCGGCCGCGGTGGTGCAGATGGCCGAGTCGGTGATTCTGGACAGGAAACGCGTGTTGCCCTGCGCCTGCTACCTTAGCGGCCAGTACGGGCTCAAGGATGTCTACGTGGGCGTGCCGGCCCGGCTCGGCCGCGGCGGGGTGGAGCAGGTGCTGGAGCTGGAGCTGAGCCCGGCCGAGAAAGAAGCCCTGGCCCGCTCGGCCCGGGACGTGAGCGAGAATATCGCCAAACTGAAACTGTAATCTAATTGCGCGGAGGTGTGGGGTGAGACAGGTCAGCCTGGAGGAGGTGACAGCGCGGGTGCGCGGACTGTGCGGACGGGCCAACTGCGAGTTGGGCGAGGATATAGTGTCCGCGCTGGAGCGGGCCCTGGAGATCGAGGAATCGCCCAACGGACGGGGTATCCTGGACCAGATCCTTGAGAACGCCCGTCTGGCCAGGGCCGGCAACGAGCCGCTCTGCCAGGACACCGGCGTGGCCGTATTCTTTGTCGAGATGGGCAGCCAGGTGCAACTGGTCGGCGAGGGCACCCTGGCCGAGGCGATCAACCGGGGCGTGGCCGCGGGCTACGGCGAGGCCTACCTGCGCAAATCCATAGTGCGCGACCCACTCAATCGGGTCAACACCGGCGATAACACTCCGGCGGTGATGCACCTGAACCTGGTCCCGGGCGAGAACGTCAAGATCACTTTCGCGCCCAAGGGCGGCGGCAGCGAGAACATGAGCCGTCTGGCCATGCTCAAGCCCTCAGAGGGCGTGGAGGGGGTCAAGCGTTTCGTGGTGGAGACAGTGGAACTGGCCGGGGCCAATCCCTGCCCGCCGGTGATTGTGGGTGTGGGTCTGGGCGGAACTTTCGAGCTGAGCGCGATCCTGGCCAAACGGGCCCTGTTGCGCGATATCGGCTCGGAGCACGCGGAACCGTTCTACCGCGACCTGGAGCATGAGTTGCTGGCCAGGATCAACGCCACCGGGATCGGCCCGCAGGGGCTGGGCGGGAGCACCACCGCCCTGGCCGTTTTCATCGAGGCCCACCCCTGCCATATCGCCAGCCTGCCTGTGGCGGTGAACATGCAGTGCCATTCGGCGCGGCACCTTTCAGTCACAATCTGAGTGCTGTTTCAGAGTCAGTTATGTCGGAATACCAGATCCGTGGTCCTGTCAGGCGGTAAACTCAGGAGGCCGGCCAGCCCCCCCTTTGGCAAAGGGGGATCAAGGGGGATTTACTTCAAATGAATCGGGCACGGCATGCCGTGCCCCCACATCAAACTCCGGACTCAAGATGACAATCCACCCGCGGAGCAGCTTCACACAGGCGCGGCCCCCAAAGACAACTGCGGCCGCCTGACAGCCAAGGAAACAGAATGGTTACGACCGGCCCCAGGCCGGTTTGGTTAACGTAAAATCGGGAGTGTGTGGCATGGATGGGGTGATCTCTATTAGTGCGCCCTTGAGCGATGAAACAGTCCGGAGCTTGCGCGCCGGGCAGGCAGTGGAGTTCAACGGGGTGCTGTACACGGCGCGGGATGCGGCCCACAAGCGCATGCTGGCCCTGATCGAGAACAACGAGCCCCTGCCGTTCGACCTGCGCGGCCAGGTGATCTACTATGTCGGCCCCACCCCGTCCAGGCCCGGACGGGTGATAGGATCGGCCGGGCCCACCACCAGCGGACGCATGGACGCCTACGCGCCCAAGTTGATCGAATTGGGTCTTAAAGGCATGATCGGCAAGGGCCAGCGAGGACCCGGAGTGCTGGCGGCCATGCAGCGGTTCGGGGCGGTGTATTTCGCGGCCGTGGGCGGAGCCGGGGCGCTGATCGCCCGCTCGATTGTGGCCAGTGAGGTGATCGCCTGGGAGGACCTGGGGCCCGAGGCGGTGCGCCGGATCGAGGTGCGCGGCTTCCCGGCCGTGGTGGCCAACGACGCCCACGGGGGCGACCTTTTCCGCGAGGGGACCGCCCGCTACAGGAAAGCCTGAGGGATTGTCACCAACCTTCGCGGTTCAGTTCCAAGAGGTCAGCCGGTTGCATACAATATCTCACACAACGAGCGGGCCAGCCCTGCACGGAGCAGGCTCGCTTTAAAGCCAATATTTCAAGGCGATATTATTATTCAGATTTTTACGGTGGCGGATACTTCAGGGGTTCTTAAGCCTGACGCTTATCGCCTTTAGCTCAGGGCACTCTTTTGCTTTCTGATTTTGGAGATATCTCGCGAACTCGGGATTAACCATCATGTACGAAAACTGCAATAGCTGTTTCCACTCCTCACAGCTGAAATCGCACTCCAATATCCGTTTGTACACGTCCAGCATTCTATTCTGGTAGCCGCTGACAGCATACAGCCGCAGCAGAAGGAACAGGGTTGCAGAGTCGGAAATGTTCTCCAAACCCTTCCTCAGATAACCTTTCCCGGCGACGACAGAGCGAAGCTGATCAACCCATAAAGTCGAAACAGCCGGCTGAAGCTTCCGATTATTTTCCCTGACTTTTAGGCAATAGACGAATGCACTGTCGCGCTCACCACACAGATCATAGGCGATGGACAACATTGCATTTATCTGACATGCGGCCAAGGCACTCAGTTTTTGATTCTCGATCGCCTGTCTGGAAACGACAATGGCGCTGTCCGGGATGCCAAGCGTGATGTAAAAAAATCCGACACCAAAAGCCTTTGTATTGGTTAAAGTTGCTGAAGTTATGCTTTTGTACTGGTTTAAAGCCTGGCGGTAATAGCCTTTTTCCCCAAATAGCGAGCCGCATTGAAGCATGTTACTTCCAGTGTATATCTCACGTATGCGCAGCCTGTCCAGAAAATCCACTCCCCGAGTCTGATCCATATTTGACCAAGTGAAAGACATAATCTGGCCGAAAGCGAGCAACCCCGCCGCACCCAGCCAGGCCGAACGCGCGGACCCGGCCGGCCGGGAAGAAAGGAACATCACAAGACCCAGAACTGTCAACGGCAAAGCCGGGAGCGACAGCAGGTCCCAGTCGCGCAAACCCAGCATGGCATTGGCCGTGTAAAAGAAAAAAATACAGCCACCAGCGGCTAACATCAAAAAGAGAACCATACGCTTCGCTTCCGTGTCTCGAGTGCCGAACCGCAGTCCGGAGAAAGGCAGCAGCACGAAAATCGCCGGTGAAAGCAGCAAAAGAAGGTTGAGCTTGAAAGCCAGATACCGGATATCTGTGAGCGTAAAGGGTGCTTGCTCTCCGGTGTCGGACTGGCGCAGCGGAGTCAATCCGTCGGGTCTGACCAGGACCAGAAGCACAATCGCTGCCGCCACAGCCAACCCCACGATCACCCAGAAATCGCGCCCCAGCCTGTCAGTGCTTTCGGGTCGATTCACTTTCTGCATCCAGACATAAACCAGCGCCGGCACGAGCACAAGCGCACTCAGATGTGACAGGACGGCAAGGACAGTCACAGCAGTCAAGCACCAGGGGCCTTTTCGTCCACCGGCTGAAAGCTCATTCAGCCCAAGGTACAGAAAGAGACAGAGAAACAGGTTGACCAGAGTATAACTTTCCACATGCCCCAGAAACAATTGAAGGCAGCCGATGCTGATAAGTATCAGCCAAGCAGCGAGTCTATCCTGGCGCTCGCGGCACACGAGACAGATTATTTTCCAGCCAATCCAGATGAACAGGGGAAGAAGCAGGACTGCCAGAAGGGCGTAGGTCAGAGCGCCGTCATTAATACCGAACAAAGAAAGAAGGCGATTAAACGCCTGATGCAGAAAAAAGTCGAGCGGCTCATTGCGGTGCAGCCTGAATTCCTTGCCGACATTTCCGATCAGGGCCCAGCCGTCCCCCATGAAATAATTCCGGGAGCGCAGTCCCCAGCCCACGAGAACAGCGAGCGGTATGAGAAAGCGCCAGAACCGAACCCGATTCAGGGCAGCCGATAATTTCCCTTTGTGGTGGTCGCCCCCGGACAGTTCGCGGGCTGAAAAGGCTGTCCTGCCAGCCAGACCGCCCGCGATAAGCCAGACCGCCGCCAGCCAGGCTGGCAGCCAGATTGATAATCCGGCCTTATCCGGAATCAAACCCCATAAGCCAATCCGGCCGGCCCGTGAGGAAATGATCAGCAAGCTCCAGACAAGCAAAGGAATGAAAAGTATGGCAGGAAATATCGGGTGTTTTTTTGAAAAGTTAATGGAGGAAGGTCCGGTTCTATTCAAAAGTTCCCCGTTAGCAATACTTCTTAACTGATAAAGGGACTTCTTTGACTTGATCCGGTTTCATTTAAAATAGTAATAAAACGGATTAAACTCAACTCTCTTTAAGCAGAAAATGCCACCCATTAAATTAACAGGTGGTCAAACCATTCTTAAAAACAGAACACAATTATTTCAGTGGTTGCCAATGGATTGATGCTTTTGAGGTATAGAATGGAAAGGCAGTATTTGCAGACGATGTGCCTCTTTGCCATTAATGCTTTTCACATTTATCCCAAAACAGAAATCACCACCAGCCCGCGGGCATATTGAGTATATCCTTGGGAGCGCCGGGGTCGCCATCCGCCGGGCCGTGGTACACGCTGCCGCCGAATGTGGTCAGATACAACATCCCGGGATTGTTGACATCCGGGATAGCCCGCTGCCCCCACTTGAACCTGTAACCCTCCAGCCGTTTCCAGTTCCCGCCACGGTCGTCGCTGCGCCAGGCGGCATTCTGGAACGTGTTTATAAACACGATATCCGGATTCTGCGGATCGAGTGCGGCAGAGTTGACCCTGATTCGCTCATCGAACGTCTGCTTCCAGCTCTGCCCGCCGTCATCCGAGCGGTACAGCCCGCCGTAGGCGTCCCGGCCCTCCAGGTGATTGACCCAGCAGCTCAGGTACAGCACCCGGTCGTCGCGTGGATCGATCTCCAGGTCGTGGGGAGCATTGACTCCCTGCGGCAGCTTGACCGGCTCCCAGGACGACGCCTGCGGGTCCCGGCTGAACACCTGGCCGGCCACCGTCCCGGCAGTGCGCCGTCCGCGGCAAAGGAGCAGATACAGCCGGCCCTGTGAGTTGCGCCGGATCTGCCAGGCGTACAGGTTGGCGCCCAGACCGTCGTTGAACGAGCTCCAGTTTGCCCCGCCGTCCGTGGACCTGTACACACCGCGGTTGAATACCGTCACGTACAGGGTGCGGCTGCCGGACGGACTCGTTGGATCGACCAGGATATCGGTGCAGGCCGCGTTAGACGGCAGGCCGTTCGATCCGGTGCGCCAGGTCTTGCCTCCATCGTCGCTGGCCGCGACCCCGCCGGCGAACCAGTCCAGCGCATCCGAGCTGAACATCTTGTCCCGCGGCAGGTCGTGGGCATTGGACCAGGCCGACCAGATCCGCCCCTCGACAGCCGGATCGAACGTCATCCAGTAGCAGGTGTTGAGCCACTCCCCGGGGATGCCGCTGACCGCGTGTAACCAGCTCCGGCCCCCATCGTAGCTCTGGAACAGCCCAATATCCGTATAGGTGATAAACATGTGCCCAGTGTCGAACGGGTCGAAATGCACCCCGTAGCAGGTGGTGACATCCATACCGTTGCTGGTGACCGAGTTATCGGCATTGTTGTGGCTGTAGACCTGGGTCCAGGTTTTCCCGCCGTCCAGCGTGCCATACGCGCGGCCGTTGTCACCACCGAAACAGACATCGGGGTTCGACGGCGCCACGCCCAGATTTATCGGCTGTCCGCCCCAGCCCGGATCGTAGCTCCGGTCCAGCCACGAGCCCTGGTAATTGCTGGTCACGTAACCATGGTCATTGGCGAGCCATACCCCTGTCCAGCTGTTGCCGCCGTTTTCGCTCTTGAATATCCCGTAGCTCCAGGCCGTACCGCTGCTGCCGGACGAGTAGCCTGGATTAGAGCTGGCGATATAGAGCACATCCGCATGGTGTCCGCAGACCGCCAGAGCCCTGAGCTGCGGCGCCTTGCCGCTGGGGATGCCTGTAAACAGTCCGTTATTGACCTGGGACCAGCCGCTGTCCGGGTTGGTCGTGCGGTACACTCCTCCGTTGATTGACGAGCGGTTGATACTGATCGAGGACAGGATGTAGAGCGCGAACCCGTCAGCGCTTTCTCCGCCTGCGACCTCGGTGATTGTGGACACCGGCATCACGATCTGCGTTGTCTTCCCGGTTGCCAGGTTGACCCGGGTACAGCTTTTATCCGTGAACACGGTGATTTCATCCGGCGTCTTGCCGGGGACACGGGGGAAAATGCCCAACACGTTGTTTCCGCTCAGCTCGGCGGCCACTCTCCATGACAGGCCGCGGTCGGTGGAGACAACCAGCATGGGCGACTTGGCCGGGCCTCCCGTCCCGTCGCCGATATAGGCCGCCAGAGGCGAAAGCCCGAGAAAAATCCGGCTGTTGTCCGCCGGGTCGACCGCCACCTTGTCGATCGAACCATCCGGCGTGCCGGGGATCAACTGCGACGGCAGGATATCCCGGCTCTGGATTTCATCCGTGGCCTGAGCGTTCTGCACCAGGGGGTAGACAATCCGCCAACTTTCCCCCCGGTCCACGGAACGAAACAACAGGCTCAGTCCCGAGCCACGGTCCTCGCCGTAGAGCGAGCCCTTGACCGCGGCATAGATAACATCCGGATCGACCGGATCGAATTCGAAATCCGTGGGAACGTTCCAGAGGTTGATCATCCGCCAGGAGCGACCCCCGTCACGGGTCAAGTAGGCCCCGGTCATGTCGCAATGGGCCAGCATCAGGCCGGGATCGAAAGGGCTGATCGTGGGCAGGAAAACGCCGCCTCCGCCGCCGGGTCCGACCACGCTCCAAGAGCTTTGGACCACGGTCGAGGGGTGGAGAGAGTCCTCGCGGAGACTGCTGATCAGCGCCCTGATGTCCGCAACATTGTAGTGCCCGTCACCGTTGTAATCCGCCCGGGGATCGGAGGGATTGGCCAGGGCAAACAGCACCAGGGAGAGTACGTCGCAGATATTCATCCGCCCGTCGCCGTTTACATCCTCCTGCCACACGGACAGCCGGGTTTGAGGATAGGCAGGCCGGCCGAGGGCAGACAGTATCAGCAGCATGGCTACGATTTTAGCCGGTCTCATGGGTTGGCCTTCTTAATATTTGGTAAACAGAGAATAACCACGAAATTCCTCTTACTATACCTACTGACCGTGACTTTTGTTTCGACAGGCAGGTTTATCTTCCGCTGCACCGATTTGGAAAACTCTCTCCATCAACAGCAATAATTACCGGAGACTCCGGTTGAGGACAATCCTCACCCGGCCTGCCACTTTTTCGGAATGAACAGCCGCCACCAATCCCATACTTGTGAAATGCGAGTTGAGATTGACTATTGGCCCAGCGCCGACGGAATCAGGCACAGGGCTTTATCATTCTGTTGTATAACGGCATTGATCACTATTATTATAGCTCGAACAGAAAATTCGCCTCTGCAAACCAACACTCGCAACCCGATGCCGGGAGGTTCATTTGGCGACAAAGCCCACTGAAAGTTCGGCTGCTGCTCCGGTCAACGGCCAGGTCAAATTGTCAACAGAAGGGCGGTATGTCTCGCTCGATGCCTATCGTGGCTTAATCATGATTCTGTTGATTTCAGACGGTTTTGGGTTCGGATTACTGAAAGACCATCCAGTCTACGGCCTGATCGCCGGCCAGTTAGATCACGTGCCGTGGACAGGTATGGTGCTCTGGGACCTGATACAGCCGGCTTTCATGTTCATGGTCGGAGCGGCGATGCCCTTTGCCCTGGCGCGCCGAGTCGAACGGGGAGCGACTTTCAGCCAGAACCTCGGCCATGTTGCCAGCCGTTCTCTGAAACTGATCATCCTCAGCCAGATCCTCAGCTCGATCTCAGGTGGCAGGCTGAGTTTCCAGCTCATCAATGTACTGTGCCAGATAGCCTTCACCTACCTGATCTGTTTCCTGATCATGCAGTTGAAATTCCGCTGGCAGGTTTTGGCGGCCGGCCTGATCCTGGCCGGGCACTGGGCGCTGTTCGTGCTGTTTCCCGGACCGGAGGGAGCGTTTTCCATGGAGGGCAATATCGGCCAGGTGATCGACATGGCGGTCCTCGGTAAGACATACCCCGGATATTACGTCACCATCAACTTCATCAGCAGCACGGTGACCACACTGTTCGGGGTCTGGACAGCCCTGCTGCTCAGAAGCCCGAGAACGCAGAAACAGAAACTTCAAATCCTGGCCGCCTTAGCCGCCGGGTGTTTCGCGCTCGGTCTGGCCATTTCGCCGTTCGACCCGATCGTCAAGCGGATCTGGACCGCCTCCTTCACGCTGGTCAGCTCGGGCTGGGTGATTCTCGGCATGCTGGCCTTTGTCTGGCTGATCGAGGTGAAACAATACAGGAAATGGGCTTTCCCACTGGTTGTGGTCGGGATGAACTGCGTCTTCATCTATTCGTTCAACTATGTCCTGGGAGGCTGGGTCGGTGACGCGCTCGGGGTTTTCACCGGCAATTTCGAGTTTATCGGCACCCTGGCCCCGGTGCTTCAGGCCTGCGCCACATTGCTGGCTCTGTGGTACCTGTGCGACTGGCTCTATCAGAGAAAAATCTTTTTCAAGCTTTAGAACGGCGAACGGTTTGAATGTACCGGACTGGGGCTGGAGCTGATATTTAATACTCAGCCGGTTCCAATGCCACAGAACCGGGAAGTCTTTTCCTGAAATTCCGCCGCCGTGGGGTGAGCAGGTCTTTTATCTGCCACCCCGCGGTCGAGCGGCGGACGGTCTGGAAATAAGGATCGGCGGGAACCGCAACCGTGCGATCCCCCGGCTCCCTGCGTTCAGCTCGAAGGAATCTGGTCGAGACAGCAAGCCCAGCCTGACCAGCCCTCGCCCGGAGCCAGACGCAGGTTGAGCAGTTCGCCCTCCTGGCGGCATGTCTTTGCGTTGTCTTTCCGGGTTCACAATCTATTACCTGTGACTGTCGGCTGAATGCCAGCCGCTCTAAGTCATATCCCCTTTATCTCTAAAAGCTTGTCCTCGATTCTCCTGTGCCACTGGTCCATTTTTGCGTTGTCCTGGGCCGAGTACCAGAAATCGGTCACCGTGCTGCTGCCGCGCAGACCCATGGAGTCGTGAATTTCCGCGTACAGTTGCGAAAGGAAATCCGCTATGTCCACCCCTCTGGCGGCGGCCTCGTGCTTGAGGGTCTCCAGCAGACGGCGCTCGTCCCAGGCCTCCGAGAGCCCAATCATGTAAGGCGTGGGAATGATATCGAACGGGGTGTCCCAGACGCACATCCAGTTGTCGCCGTCCAGGGTGTCGAAACGGTTGCCCCAGTTGTAGGCCCAGACCAGCGAACCCACGCTGCCGTTGGCGGCGAAATAATAGCCGAACGTGTAGCGCGCCCGACCCGGAAGGCCGGCGTCCCCGGTGCCGCTGTACTCCCAGAAAGTCACCCCGGCGTCCCTGACCTGAGCGGGCAGAGACGGGTTCTCGTGGGTCGCGTTCGTGCAGAAAACATCCAGGTACGGCAGGAAATCTATCCCGCCCCGGTAGTGGTGTATGTCCCCGCTGATAATGAAATCGGGGCTGCCTTCCTTGAGCAGGTTCCGCATATCGATGAAATGCGACTTGATGAATGTAAGCGTGTCGGTATGGGAGCGCATCTGCTCCCAGCGCCTGGCGCTCTGGATCCACTTGGCGGGCTCATCGAACGGGGTGACATTGAGCGTGGGCCAATCGTTCGCCAGGGCATGCTCCCGGACCCGCCGCGCCCACTCGACCACCAGGGGCCGCAGTCTGCCGTTCACCGAATCCGGCTTCTCCCATAGCAGCGCATCCGCCCCTTCCTGATCCAGCCCGAGCACATCCCGGGCCAGGGTCTGCTCGAGCTTCATCGTCCTGGGGAACCCATACGGGTTTTCACCCAGGAACCAGAAGATGTAATTTATGCCGTTGCCGCGGCAG
>CAYLSM010000165.1:0-10371 GCA_964386505.1 uncultured Gemmatimonadales bacterium | reverse complement strand
CGGATTTCTCCTGGGTGGTGCTGGAAAAAGGGGAATTAACAATCCATTAGCCCCGGACCCGTTTGGTTTGAGCGTCGAATGCCGTCTACGGATCGGTTTTCGGCCAGTACCCCGGTGGTTGCGGGTCCGGGCGGGGCCGGATGTAAGGCGCGTAACTCGGTATTATCCATCCGACAAACGAGAACAGGACATGAGAATTACCTTAACATGCCCGGAATGCCACGAAAAGATCAAAATCGCCCCGGAGGAGATACTTCTTGCCAGCCAGTTGGTAGCTGACGGCTCAAAGTATGTGCTGGATATGAAAGAAGCGAACGAGGTGGGCCGCGGCGATATGACCGCCGTCTTTAAAGTCACGGATAAGGAGACCAGAGAGCCTTATGCGATTAAAGTCCTGCTGGAGCCGTTCCGCTCCAGAAAACATTTCGTTTCTGAATTCGAAGCACACGTAGAGTTTGAAAAAACGTCCAACAAAGATTCTCATCGCGAGATATACAAGATATACGAATGTAAACTTAAGCCGCGAAAAAGCGGGAACCTGCCCTATTTTCTGATGCCGTTCTACGCGGGCGGCAACCTGAAGACTGAATTAGAGCGTAAGCGTGAGAATGGAGAGAAGATAACCGTCGATAACATATTGCGCTGGGGAGTAGATATTTGTGTTGCTCTCCGGCATCTCCACGGACAGAATACAACTCACGGCAACTTGAAACTGGAAAATATTCTGCTCGACAGGCCGGATGTCGATTCTGCACATGCGGTTGTCATGGATTCCGCATTTGGATGGACAACCAAGGACATTTTCTGCGATCAGCGGTTCGTGAGCCCGGAACAGTTATCAAACAAGACCGTGGAACCAAGAAGCGATATCTATTCTCTTGGTGTAGTGCTTTACAGCCTTACCCGGGGAGAGGAGCCTGCCGCTCGGATCGATCACAACGAAATATTAAGAATGTCTTCAACAAATAATCATTCAATACACGATGGTAAAGACGACGATTGGCTGAACAAAGTCATCGCCAAGTGCCTGGCGGACTTCCCGGATCAGCGATACAAAACGGTTACAGATGTCTTGGAGGATTTAAATAAAGGCGACTTCACTCAAAAGGTCACTTCGGACTTACCAAAAAAGGAAGAAACACCCACGGAAGTAAAAAGATTCAAAACCATCATGGGCTTGGCCGTATTAACGCTGGCACTCATCTTCTATTTGACTCCATCGAAGAACACACCCGACCGCAAGGATAATAACACGAAATCTGACTCGACTTCTTATCAACAGACGCCAAACTCTTCTGCTTTTCCTGGCAAATTCAATTTCATTCCAAAAGCTAAAGGCCCGGATACAAGTCAAAATTGGGTTGCCATTGGTGGCCATGTAATAATCCTACCAGATCAAACCCCGGGATCGCCGGCCCCGCAGCCTCAACCCAGCCCGGTCCCATCGCATCCGGTTACTCCTCCCGCCGGGCATGTACATGTCGACATGGTGGCCATAACGGCCCCGGCCGGCAACGGCCAGTCGAACCAGAACGCCCTGAGAGATGTGTTTGTCAGCCGGAAGGAAATCACCCAGGCACAGTATCGGACAGTAATGAGGCAGAACCCCTCCACCGTGCAAGTAGATGCCTTGCCGGTGGACAATGTGAGCTGGACAGACGCCGCCCTGTTCTGTAACAGGCTGAGTCAGAACGAGTCGCTGCAGAAATGCTTCGACATGAATAACGGCACATGCGACATAACCAGAAACGGGTACCGCCTGCCGCTGGAGACGGAATGGGAAAGGGCCTGTGGGAATATGGCCTTCGCGGACTGCATATTTCACAATCCGAGCAACCAGTGGGAATGGTGCCTGAGCCCGCTCGACCGGTATGGCAACTGGCGCGTGGCGCGGGGCGGACAGATGGACTCGGCCCATCCACGCCCCACCGATAAAATTCGATTGAACATGAGCGAGACTATAAGGCAGTTAGGGTTCAGGGTGGTGCGGAACCAACAGTGACAGAACTGCGTGTACAGTCCCGGGTTTTTAGTAAGTGATTCTCTTGCGGAGTACGAATGACGAGACATTCCAGGAACGTTACTGCAGTCAGGAGAGTCCATTGAGGTCAGAAATCATTCTTGCCGCCACAGTCATTTCCTTTCTGTCTCTTTCCTCGCCACATGGCGCGGCCTCGCTGCTTTTGAGGTGCAATGTCCCCGGTGCAACCGTGACCGTGGATGGCGGCCGGGATGACGGCCTGACCGACAGGAACGGCCTCGTCAGCTTCAGCGGACTTTCCGCTGGCTCGCATACTGTCCACCTGAGCCACGATGAATATGCGCCCGACAGCGTGGTCGTTCAGATCGACAGGAAACTCACCCGGATTGTCGAGGTAAACCTCCGGCCTCTGGACCGGTCCTCCCCAAGGATCGTGCTCTCGCCCATTGAGGCGGTGTTCGGTCAGGATTCGGTCACTTACGACGATTCGCTGCAGATTGACGGCATCGCCACGGACAACCGTGACATCGCCTCGGTAACAGTGAACGGCAAAGCCACTCGCCTTGTCGATCTTGGCAGCTCCAGGAACAGCACCGTCGGCCGGAGAGTCGCCTTTTCGGCGGTGCTGCCGCTTCAGAAAGGCGAAAACAGGATCGTGGTCGAGGCAGTGGATTCGGACAGCAACAAATGCACCGTGAACATGCTGATAAAGAGGAGAGATCTGCTGGAAAGCCTGGGCATGAACTGCCGCGCCCTGCTGATCGGGGTGGATGAATATCCGCACTGGAAAGATCTCGATTCCTCGATCCTGGACATTCGCCAGCTGGGGACGGTGCTGGAGGATTCCTATCGGTTCCGGGTGAACAGAATTTACAACCCCGACAAACAGACCTTACTGGATGCCATCAGCAGCTATAGGGACACGTTGTTTTCGGACAACGACGAAATGCTGGTAGTGCTCTCCGGGCGCAGCCACTGCGACTGCGAGGGAAACGGCGGCTTCTTTGTCGCAAGGGATGGTCTGCCGCCCAAGGCGGGAATGGGGGTGGATGATGCTCAAAAATACATCTTCTATCCCGATCTTCTGATCAATTCCCTGGACGCCCTGTCCTGCAAGCACATCCTGGTGGTGCTCGATGCGTGCTTCGCCGGCATGTTTCCGAAGCACGATTGTGATACGACAGACATGCGCACCAAATATCTGCTGGAACACGCGTCAAACAAGCTCAAACCCAGAAGCCGCCTGCTCATCAACACCGGCTGCCGCTGGCGGGAGTCGGACATTGACCGCATCCTGCCTAGAATACGGGAATGTCTGCTCCGCTTCGACAGGAGGAAGAAAATCATGACGCTGGAGGATCTCAAGGAGGATCTGAGCCAGAGCCTTCCGGGATGTTCGCTGATCCAGTTCGGGACAAACGAACCAGGAAGCAGTTTCCTGTTTTTTGCACGATAGGGCGCGTCCAATACGATCCCTGGAGTTCAGATGAAAAGGCCGATCTGCTTTGTTCTTTGCGTCTTTTTAGTCTTGGGAGGGGCCGCAACCAGCCGGCTGCCAGCCGCCCAACGTGCTCCGGCCCGGGTTATCGAGGTCGCCGGAGCCAACCTGACTCTCGACCAGGGTGCTGAACAAGGTTTCAAGCACAGGAAGAAGGTGATTGTCTACTATATGCAGCCGATGGCCGGCGAATCTGTCCGGATCAACGTCGCCCTGGCGCAGGTGCTTTCAACCACTGACAACAACGCCGTGGTCAGAATAAAAGAAAGCACCGCTCCGGTGCAGCCGGGCTACCTTGTGAGCGCCGAGCCGAACACAACCAGGACGATTCTGGTAATCGCTGGGGCAGTGGCTGCCGGCATAATCATCCTCAGCCTGATCAGCGGCAACGGCGGATCCGAGGCTACCACCGGCACCATCTCCGTCGATCTGCCGGCCAATTGAAGGTGGGTAATCTTTGAGCAAAACAAGGCTGATAATTCCAGCGCTGCTTGCGGCGCTCTCGGTTATGACCTGTGACCGCGACAACTTGCCGACCGGCGACAGGGAGGCCTCCGGCGCTGGCCAGTTGGAGTTGGTGATGGTCAGCGATTCCACCGGACCGTCTTTACTCGGGAAAATCTCTCAAGCGCCGGCCCCCCGGCCGGAAAGCGGAGATTCCCTCTCCCCCGGCCTGGCCGCGGTTTCCTCACTTCTCGTGCGCGTGCTGGATTCAGGTAACAATGAAGTTGCCTCCCGAAATTTTTCGTCCCCCCAAAACGGTCGTTTCACTGGGACGATTGAGATCAGGCCGATGAGCGGGCTGAAAGTACTCTGCATCGGCCATAACAGCGCCGACATGGTAGAGCGTTTTGTCCAGGCGACAGGGGTGAACGTGGTCGCAGGCAAGACCACTACTGTACAGCTTAGCCTGAGCGTGTGGACAGCGGGTTTCATTCCGCAGCTGGACAGTATCATCCCGGCCAGCAATGCCACCGGGAACTACCAGCTTCGCTGGAGCACGGTCAGCGGCGCCGAGGGCTATCGCCTGGAAGAGTCGGCCACGACTGGCTTTTCCAACGCAAGCGTTGTCTATTCCGGGACTGACACTCACGTCAACCTGTCCGGGAAGGGATCGGGGACATATTACTATCGCGTGCAGGCCACACAAGGCCAGATCGGCCCCGGCGGCTGGAGCAACACTCAGACCGTGACTGTTGACCGGAAGCCGGCCATCGGTCTGCAGTATACCAAGCTGAGTTTCAGCGGGCAGCAGGCGGGCGAACAACCTGCGCCTCAAAAGATGAAAATTACAAACGAAGGAGACGGGACAGCTTTCGACTGGACAGCCACGGTAGATTCAAACTGGATAAGCGTCTCTCCTAAAAGTGGCACAACCCCGTCCGAGATGACAGTCTCCGTAAGCACGGCGGGAAAGGCCGTGGGAAATCATTATGGTACAATCACTGTGTCGGCGGAGGCGACCGCCAACTCTCCACAGAAACTCGAAGTGGAGTTGATTGTGACACCACGTTCTCCGCTCATCTGCCTGAGCGATTCGTTGATCAATTTCGAAGAGCAAGACGGTGGCCCTGATCCTGATACGAAAAAGTTCACCATCACCAATGCCGGCGGCGGTACTCTCAGGTGGAACGCCTCGGCTGACTCCAATTGGATAAGCATTTCCCGGCAAAACGGCGTGGACTCCTCGGAGGTGATAGTTACTGTCAGTCCGGCCGGGAAGACGACAGGCAAGTACCGCGGCAAGATTACCGTGACCGCGGAAGGTGCCACCAACTCTCCGCAACAGCTCGCAGTAGAACTGGTCGTATTTCCTCGCTACCCACTCATCGGCCTGAGTGAATCGGTTATCGATTTCGAGGGGCAGCAAGGCGGAGTAGACCCGGAGAGTCATCAATTCACCATCACCAATGACGGCGGCGGAATTCTAAAGTGGACCGCCTCGGCCGATTCTGGCTGGTTGAGTATCTTCCCGGACACAGGTACGGCCGCGGCTGTGGTAAAGGTCACTGTCAGCACGGCCGGGAAGACGGCCGGCAATTACAGCGGCGCGATTACAGTGAAATCGGCGGAAGCCGCCAACTCTCCACGGACAGTCAGGGTTAATCTAAACATTGCTCCGCCGTCACCTGTGATCAGCCTGAGCCCAACGGTTTTCAGTTTCTTCAGCCGCCAGGGAAGGCCGGACCCGCCAGAGCAAATACTGCGGATTGAGAATAAACTCGGAGGGACTATGCTGTGGAAAGCGCAGGCCGATTCGAGCTGGCTGATTGTCTTGCCGCTCAATGGCCAAGCCCCTCACGATGTGACTGTTTCGGTTAGGACCGCCGGGCTAAAAGTAAACAGCTACAGCGGGAAAATAGTGGTCTCCGCAACCGGAGCCGCCAACAATCCCCAGGAGACGATAGTCACCTTGCAGGTCAACCCAGCTGTCTCGGAAACAGTCGAGATGGTTCAAATTCCCGGCGGTACGTTCACAATGGGACAGATCAAAGTGGCGGAGAAGGTTCACCCGGTCACCTTGACCGGATTCAACATCAGCCGGTACGAAATTACCCAGCGGCAATATCGGGCGGTGACTGGAGTGAATCCATCCTATTTCATCGGCGACACGGACCGGCCGGTCGAGCAGGTGAGTTGGGAAGACGCCGTGAAATTCTGCAACTTGTTGAGTGAAAAAGACGGCTTGCAGCCATGCTACGACCTTGTTTCCTGGCACTGCGACCTGACCAGGAACGGATACCGCCTGCCCACCGAAGCAGAATGGGAATACGCCTGCCGCGCGGGAACGTCGACAAACTACTATACCGGCAACGCGGAGGCTGATTTGAAAAGGGCCGGCTGGTATTTCGCTAACAGCGATGCGACGACGCACGTAGTGGGAGACAAACTACCCAACGCTTTCGGTTTGTTTGACATGCACGGGAACGTGTTCGAGTGGTGCAACGACTGGTATGCGGACGGTGGTTATCCCCCTGAGATACAGACCGATCCTACCGGGCCTGCGAGCGGTGACGCCCGAATAGCGCGTGGAGGCGCAGTGGTTTTCAACGCTTCCTTCTGCCAGTCGGCCTGGCGCAACGCCGAATTCCAGTACCGCTCCAGCAAGGATATAGGATTCCGGATCGTGCACCGTTAGGCCTTATCCGGCAAACCAGCACCGCTCACTTGCAACCGCCTGGCCTCCCGGATGGAATCCGCTCTCGTGTAACCTGAGCGAGGAACAGAGCGTGCGATCAGCAGCTGTCATCTGCGCGCCCTGCGGTTTGAAAACCCGTGCTCTCCGCCGGAGGGTGGGTACGACGTGAATAAGACGCCGTCCCGCCTGTACTCCTGCTGTGACTGTTCTGCTTACCAGGATTCGTTCTACGGCTGAGTGCCGTGCAGTGCAACCTCTTGCTCTTTGATGATCATACAGTTAAAACCCCTGATGCGAATGAAATGATCTGGGCGGGATGGATGGCTCAAAGAACTCGGAGCATTTGTACTATCGACAGGGAATTTGAAATGTCAGACTGGAACCAAATTTTGGAGCTGTTTTGGCGTTAATTAGCCCAAGACAAAGAAAGGGTTTGGTGGAAACCCACCAAACCCTTTCCATATCTGGTAGCGGAGGAGGGATTCGAACCCCCGACACGTGGATTATGATTCCACTGCTCTGACCAGCTGAGCTACTCCGCCCTGTTTCAATCGAATAGACTATAAATATTCAAAACAATCTCTTACCTGTCAATAATATTTTTGCCCCCCAGCCGCCGCGGGCCTATATTTCAGGCTGTCGCACGCTCACAGCCACAGCACGGAGGACAGGCTCAGCATGCATATTCCGGAGGCAGACCTGGTGCGCACTCTCGGGTCCATGGCTACGGCCGAGACCAAGGTGCGCGGCAGCCGTTTCCTGGCCCTGGCCGCGGCGGCATTCACCCGTGGGGACGCGGAAAAAATTGTCCTGGCCGAGGTGAAAAAGTACCACGCCGCTACCCACCACTGCCGGGCCTGGTGTTCCCTGGAGGCCCCGGAGAGCGAGTTCATGCAGGAGGACGACGGGGAACCCTCGGGCAGCGCCGGGGCGCCGATCCTGCAGACAATCCGCGGCGCCGCCCTGACCGGGGTGCTGGTGGTGGTGACCCGCTATTTCGGCGGGGTCAAGCTGGGAGTGGGCGGCCTGGTGCGCGCCTACGGCGAGGCGGCGGGTTTGGCCCTGACCGCGGCCCCAGTGATTGAGGGCCTTTACGCCGAGGTCCTGCAGCTCAATCTGGACTATCCACTGCTCGGACGGATCAACCAGGTGCTGGAGGCCGAGCCGGTGGTGGTGCTGGCAAGGGATTTCGGGCAGCAAGTCGGTCTGAATATTGCAGTTGCTCTGAGCCGTTCCCCTGCCCTGCGGCAGAGCCTGGTCGAGGCGTCCGCAGGACGGATCGAGCTTGCAACCCAGGGCCGTCGGGTGGTATTCCCCGGCCGCAGCCAGTGACGACGTTCAAATGCCCTTTCCCGGCGATCATACCCGCACCGAAAACAACCTTGAGCCCGAGGTTCAGCCACTGTTCCTGCTGGAGGACCGCGTGGTCCTGCCCGGCCTGGTCGTGCCGGTGGCCGTGACCGCCGCCTGTCTGCGCGAGCTGACCTCTCTGGGCTTGTCACGCGGCTCGACCCTGGTGTTCGCCTGCCCACCCGAGCCAGAGGCCCGAACCTGGGGTAACTCGCTTTGCGGGCCGGTGGGAGTGCTGGCGCGGGTGATCCGGTTCATCCGCCTGGGCGGCACCGGCGGCCGTCTGCTGGTCCAGGGCGAAAGCCGGGTCTGCCTGGACCGGATCGAGGACCACGGGCACCTGACTGTCTGCCGCACCTCACCGCTGGCCCCTGGCGCTCCCCGCAGCGACCGTGCCGAGGCCCTGCGCGGGCTGCTCTACAACCTGTTCCTCGACCGCCTTCAGAGCGATTCCTCCCTTTCGGCCGAGTTGGGCGAGGCGGCTGCGCTGTTCGGCTGCCCTGGCCGCCTGGCCGATTTCATCGCCTCAAACCTGCCGCTGCAGTTAACCGAGCGCCGCGCCCTTGTGCCGATCTGCGACCCGCTGGAGCGGGCCGAGTACATGCTCGGACTGTTGAGCCCGGACTCCACTGCCCTGATCGGCCGCGAGGAGCCCTGGCCCACCGCGCCGTCCACAACCGCGCAGCGCGAGCCCGCACCTTCCCGGCGTATCGAGGATTACGAACATGACACCGATCCGGCCTCAGCCGAGTTGGAAACCCTGGCCCGCCGCCTGGAAAAGGCCGGTCTGAGCGAGGAGGCCGCAGCGGCCGCCTCCCGCGAACTGACCCGTCTGCATAGACTCAATCCGGCCTCCTCCGACTACAGCCAGTCGCGCAGTTGGCTCGAAACCCTGGCCGATCTGCCCTGGCGCGCCGTGGAGCGCACCGACCCCTCCCCGGATGAGGTCCGGGCTGTGCTGGACCGCGACCATTTTGGACTGGAGGAGGTCAAGCAGCGTGTGGTGGAGTACCTGGCCGTGCGCAGCCTGCGCCGAGGGTCAGAAAGCGGCCTGGTCCTCTGCCTGGCCGGACCGCCGGGCGTGGGCAAGACCTCACTCGGCCAGTCGATCGCGCAGGCGCTGGGGCGCAGTTTCTGCCGGGTCGCTCTGGGCGGTGTGCGTGATGAGGCCGAGATCCGCGGGCATCGCCGCACCTATGTGGGGGCGCTGCCGGGGATACTCATCCAGCAGTTGCGGCGCGCCGGCTCACGCGATCCGGTCCTGATGCTGGACGAGATCGACAAGCTGGGCGGCGAGGGCCGCTCCGACCCGGCTGCGGCCCTGCTCGAAGCCCTTGACCCGTCCCAGAACCACAGTTTCACCGACCATTACCTGGGCGTGGGTTTCGATCTGTCGCGAGTGCTGTTTATCACCACGGCCAATCTGGCCTGCCAGATACCGGAGGCCCTGCTCGACCGTCTGGAGCTGATCGAGCTGCCAGGCTACACGCCGGCCGAGAAGGTGCAGATCAGCCGCCGGCACCTGATCCCCCACCAGAGCGCCGAATGCGGGCTTGACCGCTTCGACCTGCGCTTGTCGGACGATGCCCTGGCCGAGATAGTGGAGCGCTACACCCGTGAGGCCGGAGTGCGCCAGCTCTCGCGTGAAATCGCCGCGCTTTGCCGCAAGGCCGCCCTGCGCAAGCTCCGCGGCGAGAGACTGCCTGTGGTGAACCCGGGTGACCTTCTGCAGATACTGGGCCCTCCGCAGTACAGCCCGGAGACCCCGCCGGCGCAGGATGAGGTGGGCGTGGCCACGGCCCTGGCCTGGACCTCCTCCGGGGGTGAGATACTGATTATCGAGGCCCTTCAGATGGAGGGCTGTCGAGGGTTCGAACTGACCGGACGTCTGGGCGAGGTGATGCGCGAGTCGGCCCTGGCGGCCCAGAGCTGGCTGCGCGCCAACAGCGGCCGCTTGGAGGCCGCGGGGGATTTCTTCTCCAACTGCGACATTCACCTGCACGTGCCCTCGGGAGGGACGCCCAAGGACGGTCCCTCGGCCGGACTGGCGATTACCGCCGCCCTGGCAAGCCTGATGACCGGCCGACCGGTGCGCTCCGACACTGCCATGACCGGCGAGATCACCCTGCGCGGCAAGGTGCTGCCGGTCGGCGGAGTGCGCGAGAAAGTGATCGCCGCACACCGGGCCGGACTGCGGCGCGTGATCCTGCCCGCGGAAAACGCCCCCGACCTGGCCCGTCTGCCCGAGGAGATAGCGGCTGAGGTGACTTTCATCCCGGTGACAGGGGTGGACGCGGCCCTGGAGGCAGCGCTTCTTCCTGCCCCGGAACAGGGAGGGCTTTCATAGCACAACTGCTTTATTTTTAAGCACTTGACAGACAGAAGCCTTGTCACAACAGCATT
>CAYLSM010000164.1:0-10375 GCA_964386505.1 uncultured Gemmatimonadales bacterium | reverse complement strand
GCGATACCGACCGCCTGGATGAAGCTGAGCACCACGGTGCCGTAACGGGTGTACTGATTGATCTTCTTGCGCCCCTCCTCGCCCTCCTTCATCAGTTTCTCGAAATGCGGAAACACCGGGGGCAGGAGCTGGAAAATGATCGAGGCGCTGATATAGGGCATGATGCCCAGCGCAAAAACCGTGGCGCGCTGGAGCGCTCCGCCGGCGAACATGTCCATCAGGCCGAACAGGGTATTCTGCTGACTCCCGAACCACTCCATCAGCCGGCCGACATCTATTCCGGGAGTGGTAAGATGCCCGCCGATACGGTAGATGATCACGATCAGCAGGGTGAAACCGAGTTTCCTTTTAAGTTCGGGAACATTAAATATGTTCTGCAGTCCCTGTACCGGCATTAAAGCACCTCCACCTTGCCGCCTGCGGCCTCGATCATCTCACGGGCCTTGGCGCTGAAAGCGTGGGCGGAAACCGAGACAGCGAAAGTCAACTCACCCTTGGCCAGGACCTTGACCGGACCCTTGTTACGGCTGATCAGTCCCAAGTCGGCCATATCATCCGGGGTAAGGCTTTCACGCTGCCCGATGCGGCTGATATCCTGCAGGTTCACCACCTGGTACTCAGTACGGAAGGGGTTGAAAAATCCGCGCTTCGGGATGCGGCGCTGCAGAGGCATCTGTCCGCCCTCAAACCCGGCGCGCACCTTGCCGCCGCTGCGCGCTCTCTGTCCCTTGTGGCCGCGCCCGGCCGTATTGCCATGACCGGTGCCGCGCCCGCGTCCAACACGCTTGCGCTCCTTGTTCGCCCCCTCGGGTTTTTTAAGATCAGACAACTTCATCGGACCGTTCCATTCTTAGAGTTTTAGCTTTGTCTGAAGGCTTCTGTCTGAAGTCTCAGTCTCAGTCGGCTTCCTCGACTTTGACCAGGTGGCGCACTTTGAAAACCATCCCGCGAACCTGCGGGGTGTCGCCGTGCACGACACTGGTCTGATGGCGCGTAAGGTTCAGCGCCTCGAGGGTGGCACGCTGTTTCGGGGGAGCGCCGATCCCGCTCTTTATCTGAGTGATTTTCAGTTTCTTAGTCACAGGTCGCCTCCATCATGACCCGGTCGCCGCGGGCCACCTCATCGCGTGTCACTCCGCGCAGGCGGGCGACAGCGTCGAGCGTGGTCATGCTGAGCAGACCTGCCAGCGTGGCCTTGGCCATGTTATGCGGGTTATTAGAGCCCAGCGACTTGGACAGAATGTTCTGAATCCCGGCGCATTCGAGCACCGCGCGAACGCTGCTTCCAGCGATCACGCCGGCGCCTGGCGCGGCGGGTTTCAGCAGGACACGGCCGGCGCCGAATTCACCGACCACCTCGTGCGGTACCGTACCGCGGAGCACGGGCACTTCCAGCATGTTCTTCTTGGCGATCTCCACTCCCTTGCGGATAGCGTCGCTCACCTCGTTGGCCTTGCCCATGCCCAGACCGACCTTCGACTTGCCATCGCCGACCGCCACCAGAGCGCTGAAACTGAAACGGCGTCCGCCTTTCACCACTTTCGCGCAACGGTTGATCGTGATGACATTCTCGATCAGTTCGCTTTTTTCCTTGTTGAAATCCACTTCCGCAACTCCTTGCCAGGAATTTCAGGATACAGATATTATTTCGCTGTCAGAACTCCAGGCCACCCTCGCGGGCACCCTCGGCAAATGCCTTGATCCGGCCGTGATACAGGTAGCCGCCGCGGTCGAACACCACCCGCGTGATACCTTTTTCCAGCGCTTTACGCGCCAGGGTCAATCCGACCAGCTTACTCACTTCAGTCTTCTTCTTCCCGCCGGCCTCGATTTCCTTGGCCAGGGAAGACAGGCCCAGAAGGGTCACCCCGCTCTTGTCATCGATGATCTGGCCCTCGATGTTCTTGAGCGAGCGGTGCACCACCAGGCGGGGACGCTCGGGGCATCCGGCGATGTTTTTCCGGATCCGCGTGTGTCTCTTCAGTCGGGCTGTTTCTCTGTCGAAAGCCTTCATCGCTTTATTCCCGCACCACTTGAGTATTGTTTAGTTCCGCACACCCGAAGCATCAACGCCCTCCGGCTGGCGGTCAGATTACGCGTTTACTTGCTGCCGGCCTTTCCGGCCTTGCGCAGGATCTGCTCACCTTCATAACGCACACCCTTGCCCTTGTAGGGCTCGGGGGGACGGTAGCCGCGAATCTTGGCCGCCACTTCGCCCACTACCTGCTTGTTGATTCCGTTGACAATGATCGCTGTCGGTGCCGGAACCTCGAACGACACTCCGGCGGGCGGCAGGACTTCGATCTGGTGCGAAAAACCCAGGTCGAGAGTCAGGGCGCCCTTGTTCTTGGTGCTCAGTGTGGCCTTGTAGCCCACGCCCTCGATGGCCAGTTTCTTGGTGAAACCGGTGGTCACACCTGTGACCGCGTTGAACACCAGCGTGCGGGTCAGGCCGTGAAGGGAGCGGTTCAGCTTGCTGTCATCCGGCCGGCGAACCACGATCTGCTCCTCGCTTATATCGAGGATCATGTTGCGGTGGATGCGCTCTTCATTTTTGCCCCTGGGCCCCTCAACCACGAGCAGTTCCTTGTCGCGGCTGATTTTGACCCCTTTGGGCAGAGCAACTGGAAGTTTTCCTATGCGGGACACGAGGTCCTCCCGTATTTACCTCAGATTCCTGAGATCGAAATGAAAACAATCACACCGGGCCTTACCAGACCTCGGCCAGCACCTCGCCGCCCACGTGAAGCTTGCGCGCCTCGCGGTCGGAGATCACACCCTTGGAGGTGGAAATAATGGACAAGCCCAGGCCGTTACGGATACGCTTGAGCTGTTCGGAACCGCGGTAGATACGCAGTCCCGGCTTGCTCACCCGTTTCGACCCGATCATCGCCGGCACATCACCGGGGCCGTACTTCAGGTATATCCTGATAATTCCCTGGTACTGGCCGGGGACCTCGCGCCAGTTGCGGATCATGTTTTCCCGCATCAGGATTCGGGCGATCTCCCGTTTCAGGTTCGACGAGGGAACGTCCACCCGTATATGCTTGGCCTTGTACCCGTTACGGATGCGGGTCAGCATATCGGAAATGGGGTCAGTCATCGTCATCTTTGGTCTCTCTGCGCTGTATTATTCGTATTCTAACGCCGGCCGGAGCGTAGCTGCCGCGGCCCGCTCAATCATATTCAATGTATTTGGCGCCTTCTCACCAGCTCGCCTTGCGCACGCCCGGAATCTTGCCCTGAAGCGCGAGCTGCCGCAGACAGATACGGCACAGCCCGAACTTACGGTAGTAAGCCCGCGGACGGCCGCAGCGTTTGCAGCGGTTGTACTGGCGCACCTTGAATTTTGGCTTGCCGTTGCACTTTTCGATTAAGGCTTTTCTAGCCACTTGTCACCCTCTTTTTCTGGCTGAGGTTCCCTGTATCAGCCGCCTCAGGCGGTCCGTTGCTGTGCTGTGCGGAACGGCATTCCCAGCTCGCGCAGCAGAGCGAAAGCCTGGTCGTCCTTTTCCGTCGTGGTTACAAAAGTGATATCCATGCCATGCAGCTTCTCGATCTTGTCGAAATCGATCTCCGGGAAGATCACCTGCTCCTTGACACCCAGGGTGTAGTTCCCCCGGCCGTCGAAGCTTTTGTTCGGGATACCGCGGAAATCACGGATGCGCGGGATGGCGACCGAGATCAGGCGGTCGATGAACTCCCACATCCGTTCACCGCGCAGGGTGACCCGGCAACCAATTTTCATGCCGCCACGCAGCTTGAAATTGGAAATCGATTTCTTGGCCCGAGTGATCACGGCGTGCTGACCGGTGATCTGACGCAGCTCCTGCTGGGCGGTTTCCAGTTCCTTGGGGTTCTGGATAGACGAGCCCATGCCGCAATTGATCACGATCTTTTCGAGACGCGGCACATCGAGGATGTTCTGGATGCCGAACTCTTCTTTCAGTTTCGGCTGAATCACTTTGTAGTATTTCTCTTTGAGTCTGGCCATCGCCTGTTTACCTGCCGGTTAAAAATTCATCCCTTATAGACGGCGAGAATCCGGACCGCAGCGGACGGCTGATTTCAGGCCCCGGTTTTCTTCGGGATAACCTCACCGCTTTTTGCGCTGATCCTGACCTTGCTGCCCTTCTCATCGTTCAGTTTGCTGCTGCGAACCCGCACACCCTTGCCGCTCTTGTCATCCAGCAGCATCAGGTTGCTCACGTGGATCGGTGCTTCTTTCTCCACGATGCCGCCCTGCGGGTTCTTCTGGGTCGGGCGCTGGTGGCGCTTGACCATGTTCAGGCCCTTGACGATCGCGCGCTCCTTGTCCGGAAACACCTTGAGCACTTCGCCCGTACGGCCCCGGCTGTTGCCCGCGATCACGATCACTTTGTCATTCTTCACGATATGCATCTTGCGGCACCTTAGTATCCGTGTGATTAAAGCACTTCCGGGGCCAGTGAGACGATCTTCATGAACTGCTTCTCGCGCAACTCACGGGCCACCGGGCCGAAAATACGGGTCGCCTTCGGCTCTTTCTTGTCGTCGATGATCACGGCCGCGTTCTCGTCGAACCGGATGTAGCTGCCGTCCTTGCGACGGGTTTCCTTGGCGCAGCGCACCACGACCGCCTTGGCCACGTCACCCTTGCGTATGTTGCCGTTGGGCAGAGCATCCTTGACCGCGACGATGATGATATCGCCCAGCCGGGCGTAGCGGCGGCGGGTTCCACCCAGCACCCGGATGCAGAGTGCTTTCTTGGCCCCCGAGTTGTCCGCTATCCTGAGAATTGTTTCCTGCTGTATCATTTTCTTTCACCTGTCCACGGTTTGAGGAATCGCCAATCCGGTCCCGGCTTTCAGCTCCGGAAGCCTTGAGATCACTCGACCACGCTGGAGATTATCTCAATCACACGCCAGCACTTGTTCTTGCTGATCGGGCGCGTCTCCATGATCCGGACCTGGTCGCCGATCTTGCAGCGGTTGTCCTCGTCGTGGGCCTGGAATTTCTTGGAGCGCCACATTGCCTTACCGTAGATCGGGTGCTTGATCTGCCGCTGGATACGGACGATCACCGTCTTTTCCATCTTGTCGCTGACCACAGTGCCGACACGGGTTTTACGAAAGCTTCTATCCATGTTAATCTCCAGAATGCCAACCGGCTGTTGGCTCGGTTACGCCTCAGGCCCCGGCGACTTTGCCCGAGGAAGCCTCTTTCTGCTTGAGCACTGTCAGGCAGCGGGCGATATCCCGGCGCATCCGCCGAAGCTGCAGCGGGTTGTCGATCTTGTGCACCGAGTGCCGGAAAGAGAGCTTGAAATACTCCTCTTTCAGGTCGCTCAGGCGCTGACGGATGTCGTCCTCGTTCATTTCTCTGATTTCATGGGCTTTCATTCTTCCGCCCCCTCCTCCTGGACTGTCTCCCGGAAGATTACCTTGGTCCGGATGGGCAGCTTGTGCGAGGCCAGGCGTAACGCCTCCATGGCCAACTCGCGCTCGACACCGCCGATCTCGAACATGATCCGGCCGCTCTTGACCACGGCCACCCAACCCTCCGGGGCGCCTTTACCCTTACCCATACGGGTTTCGGCCGGTTTCTTGGTGATCGGCTTGTCCGGGAAAATCCTGATCCAGACTTTCCCGCCCCTCTTGATGTGACGGGTCATCGCCACGCGGGCCGCCTCGATCTGGCGGTTGGTGATCCAGGCCGGCTCGAGCGCCTGGAGACCATACTCGCCGAAGCTCACCGAGGAACCACGCCAGGCGGCCCCGTTCATCCGGCCGCGCTGCTGTTTCCTGTACTTGATTCTCTTGGGGGCAAGCATTGTTACTCCTCGAATTCAGGCCGGCGCTTCCCACCGGCTATGGCTTTAACTTTTCTGTTGCTCAGTAAAGGTGGCTGTCCAGGCCTTGACGGCTCAGGAACGCGCCGCAGCCTCGGGCCTGCGTTCGGCAGTCTTGCGCCGCGGCTGTATCACCTCGCCCTTGCAGATCCAGACTTTCACCCCGATCGTGCCGAAAGTGGTGTGCGCCGTGCTCGTCGCGTAGTCGATATCCGCACGCAGCGTGTGCAGCGGCACCCGGCCCTCATGATAGCCCTCGGAGCGCGCGATTTCGGCGCCGCCCAGACGGCCGCCGCACTTGATCTTGATCCCCTGCGCGTTCATGCGCATGGCCGAGGTCACCGCTTTCTTCATCGCCCGGCGGAAACTCACGCGCTGGCTGAGCTGAAACGCGATACCGTCGGAGACCAGCTGGCTGTCGAGCTCGGGATTCTTGATCTCCTCGATCTTGATGAAGATCTCATCCTTCGACAGGTGCGCCAGCTCATCGCGCAGCTTGTCCACTTCCTGTCCCTTGCGGCCGATCACCACACCCGGACGCGCCGTGTGGATGACTACCGTCATTTTCTGCGGCGTGCGCTCGATGACCACCTTGCTGATCGCGGCGTGGGACAGCCGGTTGTGCACGTATTTTCGGATCAGCTCGTCCTCTTTCAGCAGTCGGGAGAAATCGCGTTCCGAGAACCAGACCGATTCCCAACCCTTGACTATGCCGAGTCTGAATCCTATGGGATGTGTCTTCTGACCCACTTGAGACTCCTTATTACCTTGTAGTTTTCCGGCTGCCTTTTTTCACGGGCTCCGATTCGGTTCGAATCAGCGCGCGGGAGCGGGCTCCGGGACATCCAGGGCCACGCTTATGTGGCTCGTCCTTTTCAACATCGGTGTGGCGCGGCCCATCGCGCGGGGCAGCCAGCGTTTCATGGTCGGTCCCTGGTCCACCCGAATCTCCCGTATGACGATGCTCCTGGTGTCCAGGTCCATGCTGCCGAGCTGGTTGACCGCGTTGGAATACGCCGACTGGACCAGCTTGCGCACTGGCAGGGAGGCCGCCCTGTTCGTATAGCGGAGAATGGTGAACGCTTCCTCGATATTCTTTCCGCGGATCAGATCGACCACGAGCTGGACCTTGCGCGAGGAAATGCGCACGTACTTGGCTTTTGCTTGAGCAATCATCTTCATCTCGTACAGATTGGGTTGGAACCTTCCGCCTGCGCGCGTTCAATTACCTGCGTGCTGCGGCCGAAACTCCATTGCTGCCTGCTACACTCAGCCTGCAACTTACTTGCGAGCCGTGCTGCGCTCGGCCAGTTTGCCGCCGTGACCGCGGAAGAACCGGGTCGGCGAGAACTCGCCCAGCTTGTGGCCGACCATGTTCTCGGTGATATAGACCGGGATGAACTTGTTCCCGTTGTGCACAGCCACCGTGTGCCCGACGAATTCCGGGCTGATGGTCGAACGGCGGGACCAGGTCTTGATCACCTTCTTTTCCCCGGCGCTGTTGAGCGTCAGGACTTTCTTGAGCAGGGAGTCCTCGATAAAAGGACCTTTTTTAATCGATCTGGACATGCTGCCTCATCATCCCTGTTACGGGTTAGCCTCTACGCTTAATAATGTATTTGTCCGACTGGTTCTTCTTCTTACGGGTCTTGTAACCCTTGGTCGGCTTGCCCCACGGAGTGCAGGGGTGACGGCCGCCGGAACTCTTTCCCTCGCCGCCGCCCATCGGGTGGTCGACCGGGTTCTTGGCAACGCCGCGCACGTGCGGACGCACGCCCAGCCAGCGCTTGGCGCCGGCCTTGCCGTACGAGACGCCCTCGTGCTCCGAGTTGCCAACCACGCCCACCGTGGCCATGCACTCACGCGGGACCAGACGCATCTCGCCCGAGGGCATCTTCAGGTGGACATACCGTCCTTCCTTGGCCGCGATCTGCACTGACATTCCGGCGCTGCGCGCTATCTGCCCGCCCTTGCCCGGCTTCATCTCCACGTTGTGCACCATGGTGCCCAACGGGATGTCGGACAGGGTCAGGGCGTTGCCGGGACGGATGTCGGCACCGGGACCGGACTCGATCCAGTCGCCAACTTTCAGTCCTTCGCAATGCAGGATGTAGCGCTTCTCCCCGTCAAGGTAGTTTACCAGGCAGATAAACGCCGAACGGTTCGGGTCGTACTCGATCGTGGCCACGCGGGCCTTGATCCCCAGCTTGTTACGCTTGAAATCGACACGGCGGTACTGGCGCTTGTGGCCACCACCGCGATAGCGCACGGTCACGTGACCGTGATGATTCCGCCCACCCTTCTCAGGGAGGGTTTCCACCAGCGAGCGCTCGGGTTTGGTCTCAGTGATCAGGTCGAAAGCGCTGATCTGACGGAACCGAGTGCCAGCCGTAACCGGTTTAAGCTTCTTCAGTGCCATTTTACGTCCACAGGTTTGATTTAACCTTATACACCTTCGAACAGGTCGATTACTGATTCGCCTTTGAGTGTCACGAACGCCTTCTTCCAGTTGGCGCGACGGCCCTCGTGACGGCCCATGCGTTTGGTCTTGCCCTCAAGGTTGTAGACACGCACCTTTTCCACCTTGACCTTGAAAAGTTCTTCCACCGCCTGTTTGATCTGGAGTTTGTTGGCACCCGGATCAACCTGGAAGCAGTACTGCCGGCTACCCTCGCGCAGACGGTCACTCTTTTCTGTCAGCAGCGGGCGCTGCACTATCTGGTATGCATCCATCGTCACTTCTGCTCCAGTTGATCGAGTACGCTTCTCTCTATTACCAGTTTCTCGGCCAGCAGAACATCGTAAGCGCTGCACTCCGAGAACGGCTTCACCGCAACCCGTTCCAGGTTGCGCGCCGACTTCCAGAACACCGGGTTGACCGCCGAGAGCATGAACAGCACGCGCTTGCCGTAGGCGTCCACCTTCTTCAGGAAATCAGCCACCTCACGGGTCTTGGGAGCGGCCATCTCGATACTCTCAATCACCACCACGGAGGCCTCTTCCTGTGCCTTGGCGCTCAGGGCGCTGGTCAGGGCGGCGCGACGCACCTTCTTCGGCACGCGCACGTCGTACTCCTTGGGGTGCGGGCCGAACACGGTGCCGCCGTGACGCCACACCGGGCTGGTGCGCATACCGGCGCGGGCGCGGCCGGTGCCTTTCTGACGCCAGGGCTTCTTGGTGCTGAAGTTCACCTGGCCGCGGGTCTTGGTCGATGCATCACCCTGACGCTGGTTGGTCAGCAGGGCGTTCACCGCATAGTAGACGGGACCTTCCTTGATCTGCGCCCCGAAAAGGCTTTCGGGCAGTCCCACCTCACCCGCTTTTTCTCCGTTCTGCTTGTACAATCCTGCCTGCGTCATGGTTTCCTCAGTCTGTTACGCTCGAAGCCACGGACACATTCCCCGCGGCGGAGCCTGCATTACTTTTGCTTTCTGATCGTCACCAGGCCGTTGGCCGGTCCCGGGACCGCTCCCTTGATGAACAGGATGCCGCGCTCGGCGTCCACCTTGACCACCTGAAGGTTCTTCTGGGTCTGCGGGGTGTTACCGTACTGACCCGGAAGCTTCAGGTTTTTCCAGGTGCGCGACGGATCGGCGGACGAACCGACCGAACCCGGAACGCGATGCGCGGTGTTGCCGTGAGTCTCGCTGCCGCCGCTGTGTCCGTGACGCCGGATGACGCCCTGGAAACCGCGGCCCTTTATCACGCCGCTCACATCCACAATCTCGCCCGGCGTGAAAATCGTAACGTCCAACTCCTGGCCCACCGAGTACTCACCGGCATCTGTCAGACGGAACTCGCCCAGCCGGACCGGGAAGAATCCCGGAATCTTGGCCAGATGTCCCTTGACCGCGCGGGTGAGGTTCTTCTCCTTACGCGAGCCGTAGCCGACCTGGATCGCCTCATAACCGTCCTTGGTGCCGGTCTTGACCTGGGTCACCTTGCAGGGCCCGGCCTGGATCACGGTCACCGGAACGGCCAGCCCCTCGGGGCTGAACATCCGGGTCATGCCCATTTTCTTTCCGATTAATCCAAGCATCCATTACCTCTCGAGGATTGTATAGTCCTCAGTTTGTCCCTCGACACGGGCACGGCCGCCGTCTCGCCGAGACGGTTGCCCCCATGCGAGCCATTCGCCCACAGCGTGCGCGTCAGACCTTGATTTCGATGTCCACCCCGGCGGGCAGGTCGAGCTTGGTCAGCGCGTCGATGGTCTGCGGCTTGCTGTTGTAGATCTCGATCAGGCGCTTGTGTGTCTTAAGCTCGAACTGCTCCCGGCTCTTCTTGTCGACGTGCGGGGAACGGTTCACCGTGAAAATGCTGCGCTTGGTGGGCAGCGGAATCGGTCCCACCACCTCGGCACCCGTCTCCATAGCCGTCTTTACGATATCCTCGGTCGAACGGTCGATCAACGCGTGGTCGAACGACTTCAACCTTATTCTAATCTTCTGTCCCTGCACGTAAGCCTCTTGAACAGAGTATTGGGTATGTGACTTATTCGATTATCTCGACCACCACGCCGGCGCCCACTGTGCGGCCGCCCTC
>CAYLSM010000163.1:0-10431 GCA_964386505.1 uncultured Gemmatimonadales bacterium | reverse complement strand
TGGTGCGGCCCATGTCACCGTCGCCGTAGAGCAGGCCGACCACGATGTAGGCCCCGTTGATCACAGCGTCGATATTGAACGGCTCCAGCGCCCCGTCCGGGCAGCCGATATCGGCGCCCCATTTCTTCTCGATCTCGAACCAGGTGCGGTGCCAGTCATCCGGCCACTGCTCGTGCCAGGCGATCACATCCTTGATACACTGGGCGTAGCGGCTCTCCGCGGGCAGGCTGGCCAGGCCGAGTTCCACCACCCGGGCGATGTCGTTCTCGGTGAAAGCGTGGGTGTACATGGCCGAGACGAACACTCCGCCGTAGACCCCGTCGCCGTAGTTCATGATATGGCCGACCTTGTTGGCATAGTCCAGGGCGGTCTGGGGCATCCCCGGGCACATCAGCCCGATGAAATCGCTTTCGATCTGGAAATCGATGTCATCGGCGTGTGGGTTGTTTTTCCAGTAGCCGCTGGCCGGGGGCATGATCCCGTTGAGGATGTTCCAGCGCGCCGCCTGGTTGGCGTGCCAGAGGGTGAACCCGGCGTTGGCGAACTTGCCCGCCAGCACGTCTATCGGGGCTTCGGGACCGAGCGAATCGAACACGGCCAGGAACGAAAGGTCCATGTACAGGTCATCGTACAGGCCGGGGTGGTCGCGGTAGGCGCGCAGAAGCGAGCTGTCACTCCACTCGATGTTGACGTAATCCTGGATCCAGGTGCTCTGCCAGCGGAACTCGGTCGGTCCGCCGTAGGTGCAGCCCACGGTCTGCCCGACCCAGCCGCCGTAAACCTTGTCCCGGATCACCGAGGTGGGAAGGATCACCTCGGCGGCGAACAGGCCCGCCGTACCCAGGCAGACAGACAAGGCGGCAGCCAGGACAGACAAGCGGGAAGTGAAACGAAAGGACATATTCTGTCTCCTGATAGGGTTGACTCAGACAGGCGCCGGAGGCTGTCCGGCTCAGCCCACCTTGAGGAATATTTTCCGTTTGTACAGCCAGTAGGTCACATAGACATGCACGGCCAGGACCAGCCAGTACTGGAATATCTGGCCGGGAACGCCCAGCGGACCGAGAAGCGGGCCGGTGAAAGTCCAGAGCCAGTTGTTTATGTTGCCGCGCATCATCTGGAAGAACACGTAGATCGAGATCGAGTTCATCCCGATCACCATGAAGATGAACGACCAGCGGCGGATGTTCTTGACCTCGATCAGCCAGTAGAACAGGGCCAGCAGAAGGTAGGCCCAGCCAGCCGCGAAAATGGCCCAGGAGGCGGTCCAGATGCGCTTGACCACCGGGATCACCGGGTGCAGCGCCGCTCCGACACCCAGGCAGACCACTGCGGCGATGAGCAGGGTGCGCACTTTCTTTCCGGCCGGGATGTCGCGGCGCAGCAGCTCACCGGCCAGGATGCCGAAAATGACCGTGGCGATGGACGAGATGGCGTTGAAAGCCGTGTACCCGCCTCCATCGGTCCGGTTGAACACCCACTGCTCCACCGCGGAGGCGAAGTTGGCGTTCTTGGCCCAGGGGCCACCCGGGCCCACTCCGGGCCAGAGCACGAAGCAGAGGGTGTGCACGAGCAGGATTCCCAGGGCGGCGGCGATCTGAACCTTGGTCCCGCGGCCCAGCACGAAGAAAGCGAAGAAATAGGCGATGGCGATCTGTTGGAGTACGGTGGTCAGGTCGATCAGGATCGTGTTCTTGTGGATGGCCACGATCACGCAGCCGATAACGAGCAGGTGGAGCGAGCGCTTGAGCGCGTGCCAGAACTGCTGCGAACGGCTCTGTCCGCGGGAGACACGGATCGCGAAAGCGAACGGCATGGCCGCGCCGACAATGAAGATGAAAGAGGGCTGTATCAGGTCCCAGACCACGAAACCGGCCCACTGGACATGCTCCACCTGGTTGGCCAGCCACTGCCAGGCCGGATTGCCATCCAGCACCGAGAAACCGAAGCCCGCCGAGGCCATGAAAAACATGGTGAAGCCGCGGTAGACATCCAGAGACAGTAGGCGGCCGCCTGCCACCGAGCCTTCATCTTTGCCCATCTGGTATCTCCGGGAGGAAAAGAGTGGATGTGTCGCATACGTCCGGACAGAATCGCAACACTGGATTAAAAGGACAGGATTTCCACTCGTGCGGCCGTACCGGTCGGCTGACAGACGGGCGGACAATATTATTTAGGCAGAATGGCCGCGCCAGGCAAGGAAATTGTCTTTACAGCCAACAGTGCAATTAGTACTTTTTTTGTGAAGTGCCGGCTCACATCCATTTTGTTGTCCCGCCAACAGGTCCGGCTGACCGAGCGAACGCTTGCCCGCGGCCGCGGCCGGTTTCTACGAAAGGAGCCTCACATTGGACCGTCGTTGGTTTATCCGGAACGGACTGTTCGCTGCCGGAGCGTTTCCGGCGGCGGCCCTGGCTCAGGCAGCCGACAAACCTGCAGCCTTCCCCATGAAATACCGTCCCCTGGGCAAGACCGGGCTGGCCGCCAGCGAGGCGAGTTTCGGCACCTACGGCTGGCAGAACCCGGGCATACTGGAGGCCGCCGTGGAGCGCGGGATCAACCTGGTCTGCACCTGCACCGACTACCAGAGCGGCGCGGCCGAGCGGGCGATCGCCCCGGCGGTGAAAAAGCACCGCGACAAGCTGATCATCTCCACCGGCTGCAACTGCAACCGCGAGGTGGATGCCGCCACGCTGATGAAGAACCTGGAGGGCAGCCTGCGCAACATAGGCACCGACCACGTGGACATGTTCCTGGCCCACATGTGCGACGAGCCGGAGCAGGCGGCCAACCCGGCCATCCCCGAGGCTTTCGAGCGCATGAAGAAGGAGGGCAAGGCCGCCCACCTGGCAGTGAGCACCCATAGCGGAAGCCTGGAGGCCGTGCTGCGCAAGGCGATCGACCTGGGCTACTACGAGGTCATCCAGTGCAAGTACAATTTCATGGAGAACTCCAGCCAGGATAAGCTGTTCGCCGAGGCACGGGCAAAAGGCCTCGGTATCGTGGTGTTCAAGACCAAGGCCGGCTCGCGTGAGAGCGAGGTGCAGGCCCTGGCCGGTAAGGGCCTGGAGTACAACCAGGCCGTGGTGCGCTGGGCCTTGACCAACGAGAATATCAGCTCGGTCTGCTGTGCTGTGCGCTCATTCGATGACGTGAACAACTATTCCGACGCGGTGGGCAAGGAGCTTTCGCTCCAGGACAGCGAGCTGCTGGATATTTACCGCGCCGCGGTGGAAAACAGCTACTGCCGCTACTGCGGCACCTGCGCCGCGCAATGCCCGAACGGGGTGGATGTGGCCAGCGTGATGCGCTACCAGATGTATTTCCGTTACTACGGGTTCGAGAAAGAGGCCATGGCCCGCTACGCCGCCCTGGATGCAAGCGCCCGGCCGCTGGCCTGCGCCGGCTGCGACGCGCCCTGCCAGGGGGCCTGCCCGCACGGCCTGGCCACCCGCGAGAACCTTCTGGCCGCGCACGAGATGCTGACAGCCTGAGGCAGTCCAGGTGAGATGGTGAAAATTGAGCCGGGGCGGGCCGCGAGCCTGCCCCGGCTCGTTTATTCCTGTTAAAGGCAAGAACTTGAAAAAACCGCCCGTCCTGACATACAATTAATTGAGGCCCCGCGGCGGAACAGTTCCGCACCTGCACGGAGCGCCGCCGCCTGTCCCCGCTGTCTCTTCCTGTTTTCCACACCGCCTTTCACCTTTGCATGGGAGGTGAGGCACATGAAAGCCGCACTGCTGTTCACCGGGGGAGCGCCCCTGGTGATCCTGACATCCCACCAGTCACTCACTGACCAGGGCCTGCTGGAAAAGCTCGCCGCCAAGGGGATCGAGAAGTTTATCGCTTTCGAGATCCCCCTGGACCAGGCGCGCCAGCGCTACGGCGGGCATTTCGACGTGGTGCTGCGCGACCTGCGCGAAAGCGATGATCTGCGGGTCCTGGACTACAACGGCCAGCGGGCGTTCCGCCTGTTCCGGTTCGATGAGTTCGGCGAGCCGGTGATGCACGAGGCGGCGGCCGCACCGGCCTGAACTGCGGGAGGGCCGCCACGATGACTCTGTCCCGGAAACTGATCGAGCGTCTGAACCACGAGGGCGTGCAGTACGACATTCTGCCGCACAATGTCACCTATACGGCCCAGGAAACCGCGGCCAGCATCCACACCGCCGGGCGTCAGGTGGCAAAGCCGGTGATCCTCACCGACGGCCGCCGGTACGTGATGGCCGTGCTGGAGGCCCCGCACCTGGTGGACCTGGGAAAGTTCGCCCGGGCCTCGGAGATGAGAAACCCGCGCTTGGCCACGGAGGGTGAGCTGCGGCAACTGTTCCCGGACTGCGAACTGGGAGCGATGCCTCCGTTCGGTGAACTGTACGGATTGCCCACCTGGGTGGACAGCCGCCTGGAACAGGATGAGCAGATCGCGTTCGACGGGGGCAGCCACTACGAGGTGATGCGGATGAAATACGATGATTTCAAGCGCCTGGCCCATCCCCAGGTGGCGGATATCGCCCTGGCCTGAGAAAGCGGGGCTGAAAAAAAACTACGGGGGGCGGCCCGAGCGGACCGCCCCCCCTTTCGTATTGACGGGCTGTGGTCTGAGGCTGTCAGGCCACGCCCGCCGTGCGGGCATAGATGATCAGGGCCAGGCCCACCACGAACAGGATGAACATTCCGGTCAACAGCTTGCCCGTGCCCTTGGGCGCGGCGGCGAACTCTTTCCAGACAAACACGCCCCAGAGCGCGGCCACCAGGGTCGCCCCCTGGCCCAGGCCGTAGCTGATCGCCGGGCCGGCCATACCGCTGGCGATGATGCTGAAACTCATGCCCACGCACCAGATCGCCCCACCCAGCACGCCGGTCAGGTGCACGCCGAGCGAACCCTTGAAATAGTCACTCAGGGCCACCGGCTCACCGCGGAACGGGAAACGCATCACCAGGGTGTTGAGGATGAAATTGCTCAGGAACAGACCCAGGGCGAACAGCACCACCGCGGTGTAGGGGGTGAGCAGGCCCGCCTCGGGCGCGGCGAAATCAGTCGCCATGGCCTGAGCCACCAGCGGGTAGAAAAAGCCCATCATGATACCGCAGATCACCGACAGCAGGATGCCTTTCACCTTGCCGCCGCCGGAGCCGCCCCCCAGGCGCCGGTAGGCCAGGGCGTCCAGGATGATCGCCACGGCCACCACCGCCACCCCGGCGAACAGCACGGTGGAGTTGCCTACCGGGTTGACCGTATAGCTCTTGACCACACCGATCACCAGGGCCAGGCCGATCCCCACCGGGAACGCCACCGCCATGCCCGCCAGGTCGATCGCCGCCACGAGCAGGATATTCGCCACGTTGAACACCAGCCCGCCCAGCAGGGCCGAGACCACATTGGATGAGCCGGCCTGACACAGGTCCTGCAGAAACGGCCGTCCCTCGCTGCCCAGGCTGCCCAGGGTGAAAGCGAAAGCCAGGGCCAGCAGCAGCACGCCCAGGGCGTAATCCCAGTAGAACAGCTCGAAACGCCAGGTGCGGCCGGCCAGTTTCTGGGTGTTGGCCCAGGAACCCCAGCAGAGCATGGTCACCACACACAAAGCCACCGCCGGTGCGTAAGAATGCAGGATGAACATTGCGGCTCTCCGGGAAAGTAGTTACTCCGGTCCGGGGAAAGCAGGGGCCGGATGCGGGAAACTGCAGGGGCGACTTTAGGAAACGGCCGGAAACGGCCAGAGAATGCCGGTTGAGGCTGGGGGGAGCGGAACAGAAATGCCTGCAAATAAAATGTCCCAGGCTGCCCACAGCGACAATCACTACAAGCGTACCGCTGCTACCTTCCGGTCCTGACGGGGTTAGCGAGCGACTGTCCTGTGGACCTGGGACGCTTCAAGATAGGGCAACGAACCCCTTCTGTCAAGACCCACGACCCGAATACCCCACGGGAGAGCGGGGACAGGTCAGGGGATGTAGTTGTCGAGAATGAAGTCCAGCGGGTTCTGCGGCACGCCGTTGACCACCACCTCGTAGTGCAGGTTGGGTCCGGTGGTGATCCCGCTCTGGCCGACAAAGGCGATCAGGTCGCCGCGTTTGACCTCCTGGCCCACCCGCACGTTGCTCTTCGACAGGTGCGCATACTTGGTCACGATCCCGTAGCCGTGGTCGACCACCACGGTCAGGCCGTAGCCCACCTGGTGCTTGGACATGACCACCCGGCCGTCCGCCGGGACGACAATCGGCTCGCCCATGCGGGTCGAGATGTCGATTGCGTTGTGGTACTGGGAGTTGTGGTAGATCGGGTGTTCGCGGCGGCCGAAGAAGCTGGAGATATAACCCTTGGTGGGCATGATCGACGGATGATGGGACCACTTGTCGGCGCTGGACTGCATGCTGGTGATCGCCTCGTCCAGGCTCTGCTTGATCAGGTCGGATTTGCGCAAAAGGGCATCCACCTGGTCCTGCTGCTGGTAAAGCTGGCGGGCGGCCGAGCTGTTCAGCTCGAACAGCTCGTCGTAGTTGCCGATGTACGCTCCACCGACACCCACCTCGCGCACCTCGTTGTCCAGCAGGTCCAGACCGGCGATACGGCGGAATACCTGGTTCTCGTCCATCAGACCGCTGATACGCTGGGTCAGGCCGCTTATTTTCTGTTCGACACCGGTAAGTTTTTGAGTCAGGAGCTGGTTTTCGAGCTGCAGGTTTATGAGTTTGAGGTGGTTGTATTCTTTGTTGAGGGAGACTACTGTCAGATACCCGACACCGGCCAGAAAAGTGAAACTCAAGGTAAGAGCCGCAGCCACCAACCAATAGGAAATCTTGAGCCGGCGGACACGGATTTCATCGTGGGGAACGACCAGAATTGTCCAGCTTTTTTTGGGCATGACAGTCTCCGTGCGGGTGGGACACGGTTTTGATGCGATTCTGGCAGGTATTGCCAAGAGTTTAAGCCTGCTGCAAGAGCTTGTCAAGAATTTTTTCTTAGACTGCGGTGCGCGAACCGTCTTTTTACTGGATCGGGTGGGTTTTTTGTCAAGAAAGAAACAAAAAATCGCATCCTGAAAGCAAGTAATTAAAGCATTTTTCTCTGTTTTTGCGGCCTGTTTCGGGCGAAAATGCGGTTTTTTGGCCCCTGAACTGTCAAGATGAGGAATTTTTCAACTTGGGCCGGATTTGGCAGGTTTCCTCTGGAAAGGGGCCGTTTGACGCCGCGACCTATGATACAACCGGCTCAGCTTAAAAGCAACAGTGTTTTTTTAACGTTATCACGACCGATCGGGTACACCCGAGGGCGGTTTTCGGGCGAAAAAAGGCCCGGTCCGCTCTTGCTGGATGCGAACCGGGCCTCGGGCACGCTGGGTCAGAGTGTCAGTGCAGGGTGGAGCGCGTTTCAGCCGCGGGAGTGTCGCTTTTCTCGATCAGGGCGTAGGCGTTGTGATTGTGTATCGATTCGTAATTTTCGGCCTCCACCCGGTACCAGGTCACTCCCTTCATTTTTTCCAGCCGAAGGGCCGCCTCGCGCACCACATCCTCCACAAAGCGCGGGTGGTTGTAGGCGTACTCGGTGACATACTTCTCGTCCCGGCGCTTGAGCAGCGGGTAGAGCGCACAGCTGGCCGACTGCTCGGCCAACTCCACCATGTCCTCGATCCGGACGAAATCGCTGAATCGCACGCTCAGGCGCACCACAGAGCGCTGGTTGTGCGCCCCGTAGTCCGATATCTCGCGGGAGCAGGGGCAGAGCGTGGTGACCGGCACCTCGACCGCCAGGATGAAATCCGTGTCCCGGCTGTCGCTGCCCAGCGAGCCGATGAAGCGGCAGAGGTATTCCTGCAGCGCTTTCGACCTGGAGACCGGAGCTTCCCGCTGGATGAAATAGGGGAATTCCAGTTCCATGTGCGCCACCTCGGCGTTCATTTTCAGGCGCATCTCGGCCAGGATATCGTGAAGGTTGTCGGCGGCGATATTGCCCCGGTGCCGGTTGAGGATTTCTATGAACCGGCTCATGTGCGTGCCGCGGAAACTGTGTGGCAGCAGGACCGACATCTGGATGCGCGCCACCGTGCTCTGACTTCCGTTGGCCCGGTCCTGCACGGTGATCGGATAGCTCAGACCCTTGACCCCCACTTTCTGGATCGCCAGGTTGCGGTGGTCGGTCTCGCTCTGTATGTCACGCAGGGGCTTGTCGCTCAAGCCGCCCTCCTTATGTGTCACGTTTCATTTGACAGCGCGCCGCGCGAGGGCGTTTTCGATCAGGCGCTCGAGAAGGCCGCTCAGGTCGAGGCCCAGCACTTTGGCGGCCTTGGGCAGAAGCGAGCTGTCGGTCATGCCGGGCTGGTTGTTGGCCTCCAGGCACCAGAGCGCGCCGCTGTCCTCCAGCAGGAAATCGATCCGGGCGTAATCTTCCAGTCCCAGCACCCGGAAAGCGTCCACTGCGTGCGTCTGGGCGCGCTTGGCGGCCTCGGCCGGGATCTCAGCCGGGCAGATGTAGCGGTTGGAATGGCTCTTGTACTTGGCCTGGAAATCGTACAGCCCGCCCGGCACGATTATCTCAAGCACCGGCAGGGCCTGGCCGGCCAGCACACCCACGGTCAACTCGCGGCCCTGGATGAATTTTTCGACCAGGATGCGTCGGCAGTAGGCGGCGGAGGACACGGCCGCGGCCAGGATTTCCCCGGCCGAGGCGGCGCGGGCGAGCCCGATTGTCGAGCCCTGGTCGGCCGGTTTCACTATGGCCGGCAGGCCGACTGACGGCAGGGCCGCCTCGACCGCGGCGGCCCAGGTGGCTCGCTCACGGCTGTCCAGCAGAAGGTAGGGCGGGGTGGGCACCCCGGCGGCGGCGAAAAGCTGCTTGCTCACCACCTTGTCCATAGCCATGGCGCTGGGGCCCGGAGGGCTTCCCACGTAGGGCACTCCGGCCAGCTCCAGCACGGCCTGCACCGTGCCGTCCTCGCCCTGGCCGCCGTGCATGATGATGAGCGCCACCTGCCCGTCCTGCAGAAGCTTGATCGACTCGGCCGGGGGCAGGCCGCAGCTTTTACGCTCCAGAGTGAGCGGAGCGCTTGTCGGGTCGAACACCTGCCAGTTCTGGCCCGGATCGAGGGCTGTCACCGCATGCCCGCTTTTTTTCAGTGCCTCGATCACACAGGCGGCGCTCGAGAGCGACACCTCGCGTTCCGTGCTCGTACCGCCAGCCAGTACCGTGACTTTCATTCTTGCTTCCTCCGTTCGGTCGCGGAACTTCCCTGGGGAAAGCCCGCTTGCAATTTTACCCGATCTCCGGTATAATTAGTGCGGTCTGTGCCGCTTCCCGCGCCGTTTCCGCCGGGATGACCCTGAAAGCGGCCCCGGCAGCGCGCGGGGTGAATATTTTCCGTGCGGGTGACGTTATAAATAATGAAGAAATGCTTGCCCAACCGGCGGCTGGTCAGCGGGCTGGTGGGCAGTTAACCCGTGCGGCGTGGCGGCTACGTTTCGCAGTGCCGCTACGGGACACGGGATAAGCGTGTTTTGTTCTCAATAAGCTAACGATTCGGCGGGAATTTTACAAGTACAGGCGAGCCTGCCGTGCCCCCGGGCTGGCGGCGGATAGAATGTGGAGCTGGAGACAAGTGCGAAAAGCGAGTGTATCGATAATGGTAGTCGGCCTGGCGCTGCTGGCCCTGGCCGGGCCGCTTTCGGCTTCCAAGGAGAACATGCGCCTTCTGAGCGGCGCGGCGCGTCAGGCCCAGCGCGGAGACACGCTCACCGCGCTCGAGGTGGTGGGGCGTGTGCTGGCGCAGCCGGGCCGGGATGAGACCAAGCCCTACGCCCTCTATCTTATGGGACTGCTCGAGGCCGGTCGCGGCAACGCCGATACGGCCGAGACCGCGTTTCGCCGCCTGATTGTCGAATACCCAGCCTCCAGCTATATCGGTGTCTCGCTGGCCCAACTGGGCAACCTTCTGTACCAGCGCACACAGGACAGCGCAGCAGTGCGGGTGCTGGAGCCGCTGGCCACCGGGTTCCCGGACTCCTCATACACCGGCGCGGCCCTGGTGGTGATGCAGCGCGCCGCGGACCGTGCCCGCCTGAGCGGCAAGGCCATCCGGGCCGGGCTGCAATACCTCTCCGGCGCGGGCGCGGGACGCGAGCCGAACCAGGTGCCGGTTCTGCAGCGCAGTGCCGCGCTCCTGGCCGAGGCCGGGCGTGCCGAGGAGGCCTGGGGCCTGGTCAAGCGCATCCAGGAAATCACTGGCAAGGGCCTCTACGAGCTGGACCTCAATACCCAGATGCTGGCTATCGGCTGCTTGAGCGGAATCGGCCAGCCCGATTCGGCCCTGCGCCTGGTAGAGGAACTGCGCCGCAGTTCAGGGGAGCAGGTGCTGCGCTCGCCCAGGATGCGGTTCCTGCTCGGGCAGGCCTGCCTCAGCCGGGGCGACCTGACCGGGGCCGACACGTTGCTGGCTTCGC
>CAYLSM010000162.1:0-10448 GCA_964386505.1 uncultured Gemmatimonadales bacterium | reverse complement strand
ATATCATGGGCGATGATCTGCACGGACTGCTCAAGGCCGTGGGCGCCGCTGACCTGCGGGACCGTCCGGACCGCCGCAACCTGGCCGCAGGCACGGTGGTGCAGTTCTGGGCCGGGGATATCGCCCTGGCCGAGCGTGCTATCCGCGAGGGCCACGACATCATCAACTCGCTGCACACCGAGACCTACCTGGATTACGACTACACGCAAATCCCCCTGGCCCGGGCCTATGCGTTCGAGCCGATCCCTCAGGGGTTGGACAGATCGCTCTGGCCCAAGGTACTGGGACTGGGCTGCCAGATGTGGAGCGAATGGACTCCGACCGATGACAAAGTGGAGCACCAGACTTTCCCGCGCATCGCGGCCTATGCCGAGGTAGGCTGGACCCGGCCCGAGCAGAAGGATTATCCGGATTTCTGCCGTCGGCTGGACAGCATGGAAAAGCGCTGGAGCCTGCAGAATGTAAATTTTGCCCAGGTCCCGCGCTGAGCGGGTGACCAGAATAATGATCGTCGCTCAGCCGCTTGAGCGCCGAGCCAGCGTGCTATTAACTGTTAGAACCACTTTGGGGAGGGGGGGAGTGGATGCGACGGGTGATGTTTATTTCAACCTTTCTGTGCGCCTGGGCCGCGTTCGGTTGGTCCGCTGAACGGAGTATTTCGGTTATTCCCCAACCGCAGGAGTTGAACCTCGCCAATGGAGAGTTTGACATCAACTCCGCAACAGTCATTCTGGCCGACAGCGCGTTAAGCGCCGAGGCGCGCTATCTGGAAACGCGCCTGGAGGCCCCCGCGGGTTTAAAGCTTGAGATCAAATCAACAACAGATCGCAAGAAATTACAGAATGTTATAATTCTGCGGGAATCGATTGACAGCTCGCTCGGGGCGGAGGGCTACAGCCTGGAAATCACCCCCGCGGCGGTCACAGTTTCCGCCTTCGCTCCGGCTGGGGTCTTCTATGGAATCCAGACTTTCCTGCAGTTGCTGCCAGTTGAGGCGTTCTCATCGCAGAAAGCCGCGGGGGTGGTCTGGAGCGCACCCGGAGTGAAAATCCGCGACATACCACGGTTCCCCTGGCGTGCCTACCATCTGGATGACGCCCGCTGGTTCCACGGTGAGGCTGAGGTGCTGCGGCTCCTGGACCAGATGGCCGCGCTCAAGCTGAACGTGTTCCACTGGTACCTGACCGATGACCAGGGCTGGCGTCTGGAAATAAAGAGATACCCGAAGCTGACCGAAGTGGGGGCCTGGCGCAAGGACACACAGGTGGGCGGCTGGTACAGCCCGGACCGGTCCGGCAAGCCCCACGGCGGGTTCTACACCCAGGAGCAGGTGCGGCGTATCGTGCAATATGCCGCCGAGCGCCATATTAAAGTGGTGCCTGGGATAAACATGCCGGGCCACGCCACCGCGGCCATTGCCGCGTACCCGGAGATGGGAGCCAGCGGCCGGCCCACCGAGGTTTCCCAGGTGTTCGGCATCCTCAAGCAGACTTTCAACGTGGGGGATGAGAGGGTATACACTTTCCTGCAGAACATACTGGACGAGGCAATGGAGCTTTTTCCCTCCAAGGAGATTCACCTGGGCGGGGATGAGGTGGTGTTCGAGCAGTGGCTGGCCTCGCCGGACATCAAAGCTCTTATGGAACGTGAGCATCTGGCCGGCCCGGCTCAGGTTCAGCTCTATTTCACCAACCGGATGAGCCGTTTCCTGGAAAGCCGCGGACGGCGGATGATCGGCTGGAACGATATCCTGGGCGATGACATCCAGGGCCTGCTGAAAAGCGTGGGGGCGTTTTCCCTGGCCGAGCAGCCCGCGGGTGAGGGCCTGGCCCCGGGCACAATCGTGCATTTCTGGCTGGGCGACTCTGCGATCATCGAGCGCGCCGCCCGCCAGGGCCACGATATTGTGAACTCACAGGCTTCGAAGACATATTTCGACGACACCTACGAGGCGCTGTCCCTGGCCGAGGCCTATTCTTTCGATCCGGTGCCGGACGGCCTGGAACAGTCTCTGCGCCCGCGTATCCTGGGCCTGGGCTGCCAGATGTGGTGCGAGTGGGCCAGCTCAGACGCGCGGGTGGAGTGCCGCACTTTCCCGCGCCTGGCCGCCCTGGCCGAGGTGGGATGGACAAGCCCCGGGCGAAAGGACTACGCCTCTTTCTGCTCCCGGCTGGACAATATGCAGGTGCGGTGGGACCTCCAGGGTATCCGCTACGCCCGTTGCGTTCGCTGAAACCGAATATACGCCTGAAACTTACGGCCCGTGGCTTGATCTTGCGCCCACGGGCCGTTATTTTGCCTCTTAATGACAAGGATTCTCAATCCATCGACAGCAATGAAAGAGCAATGTCATGCCTGACAGCCCTATACGCGACACGATCAGCGGTGTGCTCGACTATATCAGCTACCGTAACGAGGAAAACGACTACACCGTGGCCCGTTTCATACAGCAGGGCGACAGTGAGAGCCTTACCGTCGTGGGGCACCTCTCGGGCGTGAACGAGGGCGAGAACCTGCGCCTGACCGGCAGTTGGAAGAACCACCCCCGCTTCGGCCGTCAGTTCCAGGTGGAAAGCTACGAGTTTGTCCATCCCGAAACCGTGGAGGGGATCGAAAAATATCTTGCCTCGGGCCTCATCCGCGGGGTGGGGCCGGTCACCGCCGAGCGGATTGTGAAAGCCTTCGGTGAGAAAACCCTGGAGGTGATCGACCGCGAGCCGGAGCGCCTGTCCGAGGTGCAGGGTCTGGGGGTCAAACGGATCGCCCTGATTCAGGAGGCCTGGCAGGAGCAGCGCGGTATCCGAAGGGCGATGGTGTTCCTGCAGGGCTATGGCCTGGGCGGCGGGATGGCGGCCCGGATCTGGCGCACCTACCGCGACAAGACCGTGGAACTGGTATCCCAGAACCCATACCGTCTGGTGGATGACATCCAGGGGATCGGGTTCGCCACTGCCGACCGGATCGCCGCGAATATCGGCGTGCTGCCAGACAGCCCGCTACGCCTGTCCAGCGGCCTGGAGCACACCCTGGCCCAGGCCGAGAACCGCGGCGGACACACCTGTCTGCCCCTGGAGCGTCTCCTGGAGGAGGGCGCGCGCCTTCTGGCCGTGGATCACGAGAGCCTGCGCCCCTCTCTGGAGAACCTGGTGCGACTGGGGCGGCTGGTGGTGCGCCACGAGCTGGCCGGGGGAGAAACATATATCTACTCGCCGCGCTGCTACCGGGCCGAGGAGGTGGCGGTCGAGCGGATCGGGGCGATCCTTGGCACGCGGACCGGGTTTCTGGCCGAGTGCGGCGTGGGCGGCTGGGATAAGGAACTGGACGCCTTCGAGCGCGAGAAAGGGATAAGCCTGTCCGCCGAACAGCGCGAGGCGGTGCGCGGTGCGCTCAAGGACCGGATCGCCGTTATCACCGGAGGCCCCGGAACCGGCAAGACCACCGTGGTCGCCGCCCTGATCGCCGCGGCCGAGCTGGCGCATATCCGGGTGATCCTGGCTGCGCCCACCGGACGGGCGGCCAAGCGCATGAGCGAGACCTCGGGCGGAAGGCCATCCTCGACCATACACCGGCTGCTGGGCTGGAGTTTCCAGGAGGGCCAGTTCCTGCACAACCGGAGCCGTCCGCTGGAGGGCGAGGTTTTCGTGCTGGATGAGGTCTCGATGGTCGACCTGCCGCTTTTCGCCAGTTTTCTGGATGCTCTACCCTACGGTGCGGCCCTGATCCTGGTGGGGGATGTGGACCAGCTTCCCTCAATCGGGCCGGGCATGGTGCTGTACGATCTGATCGAAAGCGGCGTGCTGCCGGTCTACCGTCTGGAGGAGGTGTTCCGCCAGGCCGGGCGCAGTCTGATCATCCGCAACGCCCACCGGGTGCGGCGTGGGCTCCAGCCGCAGGAGCGGGACCGGGAACTGGAGTCCGAGATAGAGCGCAGTGGAGGAGAGACGCCCCAGCGTGACTTTTTTCTTCTGCCGCAGAGCGATCCCGACGCTCTGCGCGAACAGCTCGTGCGCCTTATCACCGAGCGCCTGGAGCCGGCTTTCGGCGTGGACCCGGCCGCGGGGTTACAAGTTATAACCCCCATGAACAAGGGTCTCTGCGGCACCCGCGCCCTGAACCAGCTCCTGCAGGGGGCGCTCAACCCGCTGGGCCGAAAGATCAATTTCAGCGGCCGCGACCTCAGGATCGGCGACCGGGTGATGCAACTGCGAAACGACTACGAGAAGGACGTGTTCAATGGCGACATCGGCCGGGTAGCGTCGTTCGACAGCGAGGAGCAGAGCCTGTGGGTGGATTTCGACGGACGCACGGTGGCCTATGAGGGCCTGGAGCTGGAGGACCTGGAACTGGCCTACGCGGTCACTGTGCACAAGAGCCAGGGCAGCGAGTACCCGGCCGTGATCGTGGTGCTGCTGAACGAGCATTATGTGATGCTCCAGCGCAACCTGCTCTACACGGCCCTTTCGCGTGGGCGCAAGGTGGTGGTGCTGGCCGGTGACATGCGCGCCGTGTCCGTGGCCGTGGGAAACGCCCGCATGGCGGTGCGCCACACCCGTCTGGCCGCTCTGTTACGGGACAATCTGGGCCGGGGTTGAAAAGAAAAGCGGAAAGGCCTGATACCATTGCCAGACTGAAAATCAGGCTCAAAGGGCTGTTGAAAGGCCGGGGGGGCAGCCGGTTGGAATATAAAAGCAAAAATAATGTTGACAATTATTCTCAATCTTTGTAGATATTGTGCAGACGTTACAAAATTAACGGCCGCTGACAGAGGACAGGGAGAGACGCGCAGATGGCAGGTGGTACCGGTTGTTGGGAAAGGTTCGCCGAGGCGGCGAGGAAGAATGGAAGCCTGGCCTGCGTGGGTCTGGACACCGAGCGGAGTAAAATCCCGGCTCATATTCGCGGCGCCGAGGACGCGCTCTACCGTTTCAACTGCGCGGTGATCGACTGCACGCTCGACCTGGTCTGCTGCTACAAGCCGAACATGGCTTTCTACGAGGCCGAGGGAATGGCCGGGCTGGAGGCGTTGAGCAAAACGATCCGCCACATCGCCGGGCGGGTGCCGGTGATTCTGGACGCCAAGCGCGGGGATATCGGCAACACGGCCGGCAAGTACGCCCGGGCGGCGTTCGACTGGCTGGGCGCGGATGCGCTCACTGTGAACCCATACCTGGGTTGGGACTCGGTGGAGCCGTACCTCAAGCTCGAGGGCCGCGGCATATTCCTGCTCTGTCTTACCAGCAACCCATCCTCAGCCGATTTTCAGTCCGGCGGAGAGGACCCGCTCTACCTTCGGGTGGCGCGGAAAGCCGCCGAGTGGGACCAAGGACGCAGCAGTATCGGGCTGGTGGTCGGGGCGACTCACCTCGAGCAGGTCTCTTCCGTGCGGGCAGCCGCGCCGGGGATGCCGTTCCTTCTCCCCGGGATCGGGGCGCAGGGTGGGAGCCTGGAGAGCGTGGACCGGGCGGCGGAAAACGGCGGTTGTCCGGGAGCGATTGTGAACGCCTCGCGCAGCGTGCTTTACGCCGGCGAGGGACTTGATTTCGAACAGAAAATCAGAGCGGCAGCGGAACAACTCAAACACGATGTCGGCGGGCCGCGCACGCGGACCGCGGCTTAACCAGCCAGGGGGGCGTTATGCCTGAGGACCTGACCGAGCAGTTCATAAAGTATCTGCGGGATAACGGCTATCTGATTACCCGCCAGCGGCGGCGGATCGCCGAGATCATTTTCAACTCCACCGGCCACCTGAGCGTGGAGGATATTCAGAACCTGCTGCGCCAGAAAAAGATCGCCGCCTCCATCGCCTCGATCTACCGCACGCTGGACGTGCTGATAAAGAGCAACCTGGTGGTGCAGCACCGTTTCGGTAAGCGGTTCAAGCGTTTCGAGGCCGTGCTCAAGGATAAGCACCATGACCACCTGATCTGCACCCGTTGCGGCAAGGTGCTTGAGTTCAAGAACGACGCGATCGAGGACCTTCAGGTCAAGGTGGCCCTGGAGCACGATTTCAACATCACCAACCACAAGCTCGACATCTACGGTTACTGCAACCGCTGCCGCGCCGGGGTGGAAAAGGAATAGCCGTTCACCGGCTGCCGTGCTGCCTGCATGTCAACTTTCATCCAACCGGAGAGGTGCGCCTTGGTGTCTGGAAAATTTTCGGCCGGCTTTGCCGCCCTCGTTCTGGCCTTTGCGGCAGCAGCCAGTGTTCAGGCTGAGCAGGCCGCTCCTCCCACCCGTCACTATGTGGTCAAAAGGGCGTTGTACCCTCCAGTGATAGACGGGGTGGTGAACGAGGCCGCCTGGAAAGCCTGTGAGCCGATCGAGATGGGCGCAGCGCGCGAGGGTGAGAAAGCGGGCCAGAAAACCACGGCGCGACTTATGTGGGATGACCGTTTCCTCTACCTGTCGTTCGAGTGCCAGGACAGCCATATCTGGTCCACCATGACCGAGAGGGACCAGCCGATCTACAACGAGGAAGTGGTGGAGGCCTTTATCAATCCGGACGGTGACCGCGGGAGCTACCTGGAGCTGGAGGTGAACCCGCTGAACACGCTCTGGGACGGTTATATCGAGAACACTGCGGGCGGCCGCGTGGGCCATCTGGCCTGGAACAGTTTCGGTCTCCGTCACGCGGTGTACCTGGACGGGACCCTGAACGACAAGAGCGACAAGGATGGCGGCTGGAGCGTGGAAATGGCCGTGCCACTGGAGGACATAGTCACCGGGGCCCACACTCCGCCCCAGGCCGGCGACCGCTGGCGCCTTAACCTCTACCGTATCGACCTTCCCGATGGCGTGGGCGTGCGTGGCGAGTACTACGCCTGGTCTCCCATCTCGGGCAAGACATTCCACGACCCCGACCGTTTCGGCGAGATCGAGTTTTCGAACGAGCCGTTGAAATAAGGGCGCGAAGCTCAGGCGGCGGGCTTGCGGTTGCGGAAGAAACTGACGAATAGGGCGGCCAGGCTGAGGACCCAGCACAGGTGGGCCGGCCAGTCGCCCAGACGGTTGTACAGCGTGCGGTCACTCCGGAGACGTATCCCGGATGTGGCCGCTGTTCTTTCATACAGCTTTGTAGCCTGTCTGCGCCGTCCATAGCTGTCGTAGAACGCGCTCACTCCGGTGTTGGCCGAGCGCACAATGGCCCGGCGGTTCTCAATGGCCCGTAGCACAAGGAAAGCGCTGTGCTGGTAGGCGGCGCTGGTGCGCTCGAACCAGGCGTCATTGGTCATATTGACCAGGAACTGCGCCCCGCCTCTTACCATGCCCCGGCTGATCTCCGGGAAGATCGACTCGAAGCAGATCAGAGTTCCGAAATCGCCCAGTCCGGTGTGGAACACCACCAGGCTGTCCCCGGGCACGAAATGCGACCCGCCCACGTCGATTTTTTTAAGCCCGGTGAAAATGTCCTCGAACGGCATCCGCTCGCTGACCGGCACCATGTGGATTTTGTCGTATTTGCCCGCAATCAGTCCATTGGGGGCGAACAGGAAGGCCGAGTTGTACGAGTCGTAGTCCTTGCGGTCCTCGTGGAAATGGTACTCCGGAGCGCCGGTAAGAAGGTAGCAGTCCAGGCCCTGGGCCACCGAGCCCACGTACTCGCGCCAGCGGCGATCCGTGCGCAGGTAAGCCGGGGCCGCGGCCTCGGGCCAGACCACCAGGTCGGGGCGTTCCGCGGCCTGTGAAACCGAGAGCTGGCCCAGGATCTCAAAAGTGGAGTCGCGCATCTCGGCGCTCCATTTGAGTTCCTGCGCGATGCTGGGCTGGATGTAGCTGACACGCAGGTTGTCGCCTCCGGCGAGATCATCCCCTGCGTTGTTAAGGACCAGTGAGCCCCAGGCCAGAGGGAGAACGATCATCAGGGCCGCTGCCGAGGCAGTGCGGCCCACCGGCAGGCTTGAACGGTAGCGCTTGTAAAGTGTGTAAAGAAGCCCGTTGAATGCCACGAGCCAGAAAGTCACCCCGTAGGGCCCGCAGAACTCGGCAAACTGTATCAGAGCCGGGTAATAGGTCAGGCTGTAGGCCGGCTGGCCCCAGGTGAACGCCAAGTCGCCGTGGGCGTGGATATAGTCGATGGCGGTCCATACAAAGGGGGCGCTCACGGCCAGCGGCAGCCCGAAACGGCTCTCCAGCCTCCGGGTTACCCAGGCGAACAGGGCCAGGTTCGAGGCCATGATCAGGATCAGCACCACGAACCCGGCATCCGTGAAAATGGTGATCCAGTAGAGCAGGGCGCCCCAGAAAACCAGGCCGCAGAGGAAAGCCCCCAGCACGGCGCGGACCGTGGAGCGCTCACGCTCCAGGAACGCCAGCAGAGGCACCAGGGCGATGAAAGACGGAAGGACGAGCTGGAACGGCGGAAACGAGAGGACCAGCAGAAGGCCGCTGACCAGCGGGGCGATATGTATTGCTCGCAGTCGCATTTCGGACTAAATTGACCCCGCCGCAGGGAGAATGTTTTTTCTGGAGAGATAACGACTCAGGGGAAATGTACGGATATGGGCCGCGAAAAGCCAGCCAAAATTGAATACCGCACAATCTACCGTCTCTCGCAGTTCCTGGTGCGCCTGCTGATGCGGCTGGTGTTCGGGGCGCGCTTTGTCCACCTGGAAAAATTCCCGTCCGGCGGCCCGGTAATATTGGCCTCCAACCACGTGAGCAATTTCGACCCGCCGGCCATAGGCTGCGCGGTACCGCGCGAGATATTTTTCCTTGGCAAGCGGGAACTGTTCCGCAACTTCTTTTTCGGCTGGCTGATCCGTTTCTATAACACCGTGCCGATCCGCCGCGGGGTGATGGACTGGACCGCGATAGCCGCGCTCAAGGATATTTTGGCACGCGAGGGGGTGGTGATCATGTTCCCGGAGGGTACGCGCGGGACCGAGGGGCAACTGGGCGAGCCCAAGTTCGGGGTGGGGATGCTGGCCCAGGAGACCGGGGCGGTTATAGTCCCGGCGTTCCTGCGCGGCACCTCGCGGCTCAAGGAGGCTTTCCTGCGCCGCCGTCCGATGCGCGTGCTTTACGGCCGGCCGATCAGTCCCGACGAGTACGCGCAGTTCGAGCGCAACCCGAAGGGGCAGGTCGCTCTGGCCCGCCTGGTGATGGAACGAATCGCCGAACTGCAGGCGATGTGCGCTGAGAGCGAGACTCGTCAAAAATAAATAAAAAGCTTCACCGAATATTGTTGACTTTCAAATAATATGTTTTTAAGTTTATACTTTCGTGGTAGTTATCAACCCTGAACCCCCTGAGGTCAAGGGGCTTTTTAATCCTTCAAGGAGACTCGCGTTCATGGCGGAGTTGGAAAAGAACACCGATAACCCTCAGGCCGAGGTCCAGCCCGAGGCTGTTTTGGCCGGCGAGGCAAAGCCGGTCGAGGCGACCGCTGAAGTCGCAGCGCAGACCGTGGAAGAAGAGGATGAGAAGGTGGAGGCTGCACCCGCTGCGTCTAAAAAGCAGGTCGTGGAGGACGAGGAGTACTGGCAGATGCTGGACGCGGGCATCGAGTACACCAAGGACGAGTACAATCGCATGCTCGACATGTACGAGTCCACGATGTCCAGCATCGAGGAAGGGCAGGTCATAAAGGGCCGCGTGCTTCGTATCACCGATACACAGGCGGTCCTCGACATCGGGTTCAAGAGCGAGGGAACCATCTCCCTGGATGAGTTCAAGACTCCGGACGAGGTGGGGGTCGGCGATGAGGTCGAGGTGTTCCTGGAGAGCCTCGAGGATGAGGACGGCATCATCGTGCTGTCCAAGAAAAAGGCCGATTTCATCCGGGTCTGGGATCACATTCGCACCGCCCACGAGAACGACGAGCTGGTCGAGGGTACGCTGGTGCGCCGGATCAAGGGCGGCGTGGTGGTCGACCTGCTGGGCGTGGATGCGTTCCTGCCGGGCAGCCAGATCGCCCTGCGCCGTATCCCCAATCTGGACGAGTTGATGGGGCAGACGTTCAAGTTCAAGATCATCAAGATCAACAAGCGTCGCCGCAACATCGTGATCAGCCGCCGCGTGATCCTCGAGTCCGAGCGCGAGGAGAAGAAAGAGAAGCTGCTCCAGGAGCTGGAAGTCGGACAGACCCGCGAGGGTGTTGTCAAGAACATCACCGACTTCGGCGCGTTCATCGACCTGGGCGGTGTGGACGGGCTGCTGCACATCACCGACATGTCCTGGGGCCGTGTGGCACATCCCAGCGAGATGGTCGCCCTGGGCGACAAGATCAACGTGAAGATCCTGGACCTCGATTTCGAGAACGGCCGGATCAGCCTGGGCCACAAGCAGCTTACCCCGTACCCGTGGGAAAACGCCGCCGCCAAGTACCCGGTCGGCTCGCGGGTCAAGGGCAAGGTGGTCTCGATCACCAATTACGGTGCTTTCGTGGAGCTGGAGAAGGGTATCGAGGGCCTGGTGCACATCTCCGAGATGAGCTGGACCCGTCA
>CAYLSM010000161.1:0-10467 GCA_964386505.1 uncultured Gemmatimonadales bacterium | reverse complement strand
TGGCGCCGGACAGAAAATCCTGCAGAACTTCACCTCGATCGCCTGGCCGGACTATGTGTTCTATTTCCTGATGATCGCTGTCTCGGTGCTGGTCTCGGTGGCCGGGACCCTGCTCACCCCGGCCACGGACCGCGAGACCTTGTGCGAGTTCTACCGCAATATCCAGCCCTGGGGGTTCTGGGGTCCGGTACGCCGCGAGGTGACAGAGCGCTGGCCTGGGTTCAGCGGCGAGAAGATGCTGGCCCTGGACCTGACCAACTGCCTGGTGGGCGCGGTGGCCCTGTTCTGCCTGAACCTGATGCCGTTCTATTTCATGCTCCACGACTGGAGCATGTTCCTGCGCCTGCTTGCGGTTTTCCTGTTGACCGCGGCCGTGATGTACCGCACCTGGTACAAGACCCTGCCCCAGGACTGAGACCCGGCGCTCCTAAAACCTGCGCGCAGTCTCCGAAAAACTCCACCCACATGAAAAAGCCCCGGAGAAATCTCCGGGGCTTATCTTTTTCAGTCTGTCCCAACCAACTGGCGCACTGCACCCAGGAAGTACGGCACAAAGGTCATTTCCTTGTTTGATCTCCACTGTCGAGCACCTGGCGTACTCTAAAAGCCAGTTCCTGTAAGGAGAACGGTTTCTGGATATAATTCACCCCTGACTCCAAAATCCCATGGTGCGCGATGACATCGGCTGTATAGCCCGACATATACAGACTTTTCAGTTCAGGGTTCAGCTCTTTCAGTTTGGCGGCCAGGTCCCGTCCGTTCATCCCGGGCATTACGATATCGGTTATGAAAAGCTGTATCTGCTCAGCGTGCAGACTTGCCAGATGCATGGCCTCGACCGGCGAATTCACTGCCAGTACTGTATAGCCAAGTCTTTCCAGCATGATTGTGACAAGTTTCAGGTGAGAGGAATCGTCCTCAATCACAAGTATCGTCTCATCGCCTCGAGCCAAGAGATCGTGCTGATCGGCTGCCTGAGCCGTCGTGTCCGTACCGGCATATCGCGGCAGGTAGATTTTCATAGTTGTTCCCTGCCCCGGCTCGCTGTAGACATTGATAAAACCATTGTTCTGCCTGACCGCACCGTAGACCATGGCCAGGCCCAGGCCGGTGCCCTCCCCCATTTTCTTGGTCGTAAAAAACGGCTCAAACAGCTTCCTCAGAGTCTCTTTGTCCATCCCACAACCGTCATCAGTCACTGATAGAAGAATGTAATCGCCGATGGCGTAATCCATGTGGGAGGCGCAATAATCCGCGTCAAACGAGCAATTGCCGGTCTGTATGGTGATTTTGCCTACGTCGGTGATTGCATCCCGGGAGTTGACGCACAGGTTGGCCAGAATCTGATCGATCTGGGACGGGTCGATTTTGACCGGCCACAAATCGGCGCCCGGGCACCAGGCCAGATCGATGTCCTCGCCGATCAGTCGCTTGAGCATCTTGAGCATGCCCTCAATCGTCTCGTTCAGGTCGAGTACGCGGGGTGAGACAGTCTGCTTGCGGGCAAAAGCCAGCAACTGACGGGTAAGGTCGGCAGAGCCCATGGCAGCTTTGTAAATTTCCTGCAACTCGGCGTAAAGCGGCTGATTCGTCTCCAGTTGATCCAGGGCCATGTCCGCGTAACCGATTATCACACCGAGCTTGTTGTTGAAATCGTGGGCTACACCCCCAGCCAGCCGACCCACAGATTCCATTTTCTGCGCCTGTATGAGTTTGGCCTCGAGTTGCCTGTTCTCGGTAACGTCCCGGATGACACCGGCCACACCGACAACCTTGCCCTGAATGATCACCGGGAACTTATGAACCTCGTAAACATCATCGCCCAACATCTCTATCGTGGTCACATGCCGTTTAGACCGGATGGCCTTAAGGTCACTCTCGCGACAGAACCGGGCCGCCTGTTCAGGCAACAGCTCGGCATCCGTCTTCCCCAGTATCTCGCTCTCTTTCCGTCTGTAAAATGCCGCATTGGCGGCGTTGACCATCTGATACTTCAGGTCCAGGTCCTTGAGAAACATCAGGTCCGAGCTGGCGTCGATGAACAGGCGAAGCCGCAGCTCGGACAAGGCCAGCGCTTCGGCGGCCCGTTTGCGCTCGGTTATATCGCGCCAGGTGCACTGGTACACTGGGTGGCCCATGACATCCACTATCTGCGCCGTGACATGCACGTTCCTGATCTCGCCCTGTCGGGTCCGCTGACGGGTTTCGAAATCCGCCTTGCCCTCCCGGATCACCTGCGCGATGTGCTTTCTGACCTGTTCCGCCGTCTCCTCGACTTCAATATCAATGATACTCAACTTGGCGAATTCCTCGCGCGTATAGCCAAGCTGGCTGTGGGCCGCGGTGTTGAACTCCAAAAACCGCGTAGTCTGTGTATCTATCACCAGGATACCGTCAGGAGATTGATCGAACAGGGTGCGCCTGCGTACCGATTCCCTCTCAAGCTGCTCCTCTGCGCGTTTACGTTCGGTGATATCCTCAAGAAGCAAAAGGTGGATATTCTCGTTTCGGATATCTGTCAAATCGCCGAACCTGACACTGAAAGTCCGGCCTTCAGCGCTGGAATGAGCCAGGCCGACTTCCACATAGCACGGAATCCTGAACTGCTCCAGCCTGAAACGGGAGGGCCGGGTGAAAATCTCGACTCCGGATATCTCCAGATTCCCGTTGTAGGTGGTGAAACCCACATGGTTTTTCCGGTCGTAAACCGCCTCCGGGTCGATTGCCGTCAGGCACTCGCCCGGGATATTCCGTGTAAGGTCGGTCAGGCGGCGGGTCAGCCGGCCGCCTATACGCTCGACCTCGATCAGGTATTCGGTGCCCGGCTCCAGTTTCTCGGGGATAACAAAAAGGTTGCTGCCCCAGCGCTGGATACGTCCCTGGGTGTTTTCCACCGATCCGCTGCACAGGGTGTATCCAACCAGATCGGGGTGAGTACCGGCCTGTCCCGGCAGGCCGCAAATGACCAGGGATATGTCTCTTATCAGTTCGGGGTTGTCAGGCGTCTTGCAGCGGAACACCACCCGGAGGTCCTCTCCGGCTCCGCCGTACTCCTGGGCTGTCATCAGGTAGCTGTCGTCCTGGCAATCGGGAATGCTGCGGTGGATCAGACTTCCCTCTGAAAGAGTCCAGTTCATCATCCCGGAATAGCAATATGGCAGCCATTCCCGGCCGATTCTCTCTGTGCCGGAGAAGCCGCGGTAGCGCAGGTTCCAGGGTTCGCCTTCATCGTACGGCAGGTTCTTGAGGGCGGTGACTTCCTTGAAATAGTTTTCGATCTTCTCGAAATCGCCCGGGTTAAGGATTTCTCTCAGGTGGGCGTTGCACTGTCGCAGGGACACGAAATCCGTGGATAGCAGCAGGAGGTTACTCGTATGCCAGAGCAGGCGCCAGTCCTTATCCAGATGCATTTCGTACATGTCTGATATAGCACGGAATGCCTCCAGACGGCGGCTGCGCTCATCCAGTTCCTGGCGCAGGCTTTCTATAAGCTCATCCTTCTGCCTTAAGAGCCAGGCAGAACTTTCTTTCTCGAAGCATTCCGGTCCCGCATTCCCGTTTTCCATGCTCATCTCGCCTTTGTCCTTGTTCGCGCCGTCACACTCACTTCTTTAGGATATAATAAATTATAACTAAAAGTCCGGGAAAATAAAAACAGATTGTCAGGCATCCTGGAAAGACCTTGAGGTCAGCTCTACAGAGTGGGAAAAGCCGCACGTCAGGCGGAGAAACGGACGGATTGCGGTCCCCGGCCGGGATACTGTCCATACCCACCCGGCCAGGGACAAAAGCGGAGGCTGTCACGCTTTCATGTGTTGCGGCTTATGCAAATAGCAGTTCTCAGCGCACATCGTAGCGCAGGAACCCGGCAAATGCGACGGTGAAAAACAGAATGTTGAACAGCGCCAGCACCGTGGCCCAGGGCAGGGACGATTTCACCCTTTCGGCCAGGGGCTGGCTCTGGTACACGTAGTGCGGACGGTCGCTCAGGTCGAACGGGGAATTTTTCATGTTTCGCCAGTCGGAAATCCGCTTCCGGTCTTTCTCCTCCGATTTCTTTTGACTGTATTCTTGTGTGGTCTGCATGTATTCCTCGGTGTGCCGCCGCACGTATTCCGCGTTGCCGAAACCCGTGGCGGCCAGGTCGGAGGCCAGGTAGAGATAGTCGGCGTAGGGAGAGACCGCGGCGATGTTTTTCGCTATCTCGGTCTGGCGCTTCGATTCCAGTTCCAGTTTCTCCTGAATCTTTTTGTAGCCGTCAATTATCGGTTGGTAGATTTTGTCGCGGATCTCACTCCACTCACGTCTGTAAGTAAGCCCCATCTCTTTCAGATCCGACTCCGGAGCCTCCATGCCCGTGCGAAACAGCACCTGATCGTCCGGAATGGCCTTATACTGGCGGAACAGGTCGCCGTACTGCTTTTCGAAGCGGCGGTCCAGCTCCGCCCGCTTCTCGTCCAGTTGTTTCTGGACACTGCCGGCCTTGCCCAGGGCTTCGTTCAGCTCGTTGTTTTCTTTCTTGAGCCTGATCAGCGAGGGTATGGGGCAAAGCCGGGTGGAGACATACGGCCCCAGGTTGGGCAGCACCAGCACGATCAGCACCCAGAGCAGCAGCGACTTGAGGATCGCCACCGAGGAGGAATGCGAGAAAGCCGAGGCCGCCAGCCCCAGCAGGTAGAACATCGAGATGTAGAGCGTCGAGGCCGCCGCCAGGGCGGTGAAAGCCAACCAGTCAGTGGCGTGCCAGCTCACACCCGGGTGGCTCGTGATGTAGACAGCTCCCAGCAATATGGATACAAAGAACGGGACAAGAAGGCTGGCCGTGCCACCGAGCCATTTGCCGAACAGGATAGTCGCCCGCGGGAACGAATTCGAGCAAACCAGTTTGAGTGTTCCGCTCTCGCGCTCGCCGCAGATCGAGTCGTAGGAAAACAGTATCCCCAGCAGGCTCATTATTATCGAGACGATGAACACCAGATCGAGCGGGCGGAACAGCTCAGGGACAAAATTGGCGTCGAAGCCCTGGGTGTTATCCGTAAACAGGCCGAGCACCACCGGGCTGAGCGCCTCGGGCGGGTTGCGCGGGTATTCGGTGAAAAACGGGCTCGTCGGGCCGTATTGCTCGATGAACTCGTTCTGCGCCCGGACATCTATACGGTGATCCTGCATCTGCCGGCTGTAGGAGTGCGACTGCAGCATCAGGCAGAGAACGGTGAGCAGAGCGGCGATAGCCAGCCCGGCCAGGAAACGCAGGTTCAGCAGGTTGTCGAGGAACTCTTTGAGGATCAGGGTCCGCAGCATGGCAGTTCTCCCCGGATTGTTAATAATCTGCCCTCAGCGCACGTCGTAGCGCAGGAAAGCCACCCAGGCGGCCGCCAGCACGACCGCGTTCTGCAGCAGAAGGATCAGAAAATTCAGCAGGCCGGTGGAGGACAGGACCTCGCCGGTGGTGCTCCGCGAGTATGTGATTGCCTGCCCGGCCCCGGCCGGACCGTTGTCTTTGAGCAGGTTCTGATAATTGAGGAGTGACTTTTTCAGGCGCAGACGCTCGTAAATGCCGGTGCCGGTGAAATCAGTAGCCAGAAAAGCATACACCGCCGCAGGCGAGACCCGGGTGATTACGCGGGTCAACTCGATCTGACGGTCCAGGCGCACCCGGTAGTCGGCCACAACTTTATCTCTCTCCGTAAAGTCTTTTATCTCACCGCGGCCTTCATCCACCTGGAACTGCTGGGCCCAGCGTTTAAGGAGCGCCAGATCGTTGCGCGCGGAAAAGCTCTCGGCCGAGGGCAGGTCGGACAGCGCCGCAGCGCTCACTCCGCCCAGGCTGGGCAGAACGAACACCAGCAACACCCAGAGAAACAGTGAGACGGCCAGGGCCGAGGAGGAACGGACATTCAGGCAGGAGACCAGCAGGCCAAGCGAGAAAAAGAATGTCAGGTACAGGATCGAGCTGAGACAGAACAGCGCCAGACCGAGCCAGTCCTGATAGCCCAGGTGCACCTGCGGCGAAAGGTCGAGCAGAATGGCAATGCCGAGCACTGCCAGCACGAATGGCACCACCAGCCCGGCCAAGCCGCTCAGCCACTTGCCCAGCAGAAGGTACGGGCGCCCCAGGCTGTGGCTCAGGGTCAGGGCCAGGGTGCGGGCCTCCTTTTCCTCCGAGACCAGACGGAACGAGATTATCATCGCGCACAGGGAGAGGATTATTTTCGTTATGTAGAGAAGGTCTGGGGTGTCGAACAGACGGAAAATGGCGTTGTACGCTTTCTCGCTGCCGCCTGCGCCAACATTGGTGCCACTCACGCTGTACTGCTGGCAGATAGATTCGTCCATGCCCTTGACCAGAATGGACAGGGGGGCCGGCGGCAGAAGGAGCGCAGTGCTGTTGAGGGTTGGCTTCAGGTCCTCGTAGCGTTCCAGGCGTCCCTGGTAGTCGCGGAACATCACCAGGACGCTGAGCGCGGCCAGGAGCAGGGTCACCGCGGTGACCAGAATGTACCTGAAACTGACCAGGTTCTCCCGGATTTCCTTGCTGATGATCGTGACGAGCATGATCACCTCACGTCGCAACGGATGAAAGCCACATAGGCTCCGGCGAAAAGCAGCACAATCATGAAAACCAAGCTTAGGAAATCGGGCAGGGCGGCCCGGAGCGATCCAGCCAGGCTCTCTGAATTGGGCTTGAACTCGGGGAACCCGTCCAACCTGGGTTTGTTCCAATCCGCCATCGGCGTGTTTTCTGGCGTGCGCGACCACATCATCCGGTTGCCCCATTCGGTGAAAACCTGGCGGTAGGAACGCACCGAATCCAGGAAGCGCTCGTTCTCGGCTAACCCGGTCTGGCCCAGGGACATGGAGCCATACATCAGGCAGGCCGACGGTGACAGGCGCGACAGCCACATGGCCAGGCTCTGCTGGCGGCTCAGCCGCGACCGGTACTCCTCGTCCAGCCTGGCTTGGTAGCTGTAGACCTCCGCGTGCAAACGGTCGCCGACTATTTGCAGTTCCTTACACTGCCTCGCCCGCCATTCCACGTTGAAATAGTCACCTCCGGGCGGTGGATTTTTTTTGCTCCACTGATTGATCGTCTCCTGCTCCTTGGGCATCTGTTCGCGCGAGAACGCGCTTTTGCGCGCTGCCGTCTCCTGCGCGGATGGGACCTGCCGCAACTGGGCGGCGGCCATCACCGCGGCCTGCGGGATGAGGCTCACGCTGACCACCCAGGCAAAAAGCAGCACCAGCAGGCTTAGCGCCGAACTGCCCAGCCGGCTCGAGACAAACAGTCCCAAGGCAAAAAACACGCTGATGTAAAGCAGGTAGAACACCAGAATCAGCCCCAGGCGCATCCAGTCCTCGCCGGATAGCATGACATCCGGGTGCAACGAGACAAGGATCAGGGAAAGAAGCAGAGGCACGGCCAGGGCCAGGCCCAGGCAGAACAGGCCACCCAGTGTCTTGCCCAGCAGAAGTTTCGACCGCGGGACCGGCTGCGCCAGAATCAGCTTTAGCGTTCCCTGCTCCTTTTCTCCGGACAGGGCGTTGTACGAGAAAATGATGGCCAGCAGGCTCAAGACAACCCGTACGGCGAAAGTCAGGTCCAGCCGGCCGAAAATAGCGATCAGGGGATTGCCCTTGCTCTTGGAGCGGGTCAGCTCGATACTCCTCCAGACAGTGACCCGAGCCTCCTTGCCCACCGTGGGTTGCACTCCGCTGATCATGAAGCTCAGGGGCTGGGGCGGCCGCGCCACTATCGTCCCGCCGCTGTCCAGCAGTTGCCTCCACTCCTTTATGTTTTCGATGTTGCTGCGGTTGGTCGCCACGGCGGTTTCGTACTCGCGCCGCTCCAGGCTGTAGCTGTTCAGCCCTACGTACACCGAAAACAAGACCAGGACAGTGCTGAGCAGAAACGCGAAGACCATTCTGGGAGTGGAAATCGATTCCTGAATTTCCTTTCTGATGATGTCCCTGAGCATCGGATCCTCTCTCTGGATTCGTAGCGCCTCCGTTGGGACGGAATGCACGCTTGAGGAATAGTCCTTGAATCGACAGTCCCTGCAGATCGGTCGGCGAACGGGAGTCGAGCAATGGAACGGGCGACCTGTTTTCGCATCGACCTAATTCGGTCTCAACGCACGTCGTAACGTATGAAACTCGCGATAGCGCCGGCCCCCAGCAAAAGAAGCATAACGGCCAGAGTGCATAAAGCCGGCAGGGCCGCACGCAGGGAATTCGCAAACGATTCGGGCTGAAAACTGAATTCCGGCATGCCGGCGAGATCGGGCTTCATCTGCCCGGCTTTCATCGCCAAGCGGCTCTTTTCGGTGGTCCAGGCAAACAAAACCTTCTGGTAGGACCGCAAAGCTTCATTGAATCGCCTGAAGTCGTCCGGACCAGTACGGGCCAAGTCCATCGAGCCGAAGACCAGACTCGCGGCCGGCGAAACCCGGGCCAGATTAAAGGCCAGTCCCTGCTGCCTGTCCTGACGGTTCCGGTAATCCGCCTCTACCGCTGCATTCCGGGCGTATATGTTGTCCAGCAGATTAGCATAGATGCCGTCCATGGCCGCTGAGGCCCTTTCACGCCACTTGGTATCGCTGAATTCACCTGGGTTTTTCTCCCGCCACTTTTCCCAGGTCGGCAAGGCCGAATCGAGCATCTGGTTCTTGAACATCTCTTTCTCCGCCGCTATCTGCTGCTCCGATGGAATCGGATTTAACTGCCCGGCCACCATAGAGGAGGCCAGTGGCAGGATATTGATACAAACAATCCAAGCGAACAAAAGCATCAGCAGGCTGAGCGCCGAACTTCCGAAACAGCTGGAGACGAACAGGCCCAGGGAAAAAAACACAGTGATGTAAAGCAGATATTGCGCAAAAATCAGCCCGATCCGCAGCCATTCCTCAAATGAAAAAGATATGTTTGGCTGGACAGACAGCATGATCGCAGAAAGAACGAAAGGCACGACCAGCACTCCGAGCAGACTGACAAAGCCGCCCATGGCCTTGCCTATCAGAAACGTGGTGCGCGGTACCGGGTTGGACACTATCAGTTTGAGCGTGCCGCGCTCTTTCTCCCCGGATATAGCGTTGTAGGATAACACGATGGCCAGCAGACTGAGGACCACCCGCACAACGAAGGTCAGGTCCAGACGGTCGAAAATCCCGATCAGCGGATTGGCGTCGTAGTCCGAACCGGTCAGTTCCGGACAGTTGAACTTATTGAGTGTGGCCTCCCGGCCTACCGCCGGCTGGATGCCGCTCACCAGTACACCCAGGGGCTGTGGCGGTCGGTAGATTTTAACCGCGTCCAACCATTCGATATTGTTCCAGTCCGTCTCATTCTGCAGAGCACTCCGGCTGTCCGACATTGCCGCGCTGTATTCCTGCATCTCGCGCTCATAGTCTCTTATCCCTGAATACAGGGATAAGAGGATAAGAGAAGTGCAGATCAATAATACGAATATCCATTTCGGAGTGGATACGAAGTCCAGGAACTCTTTCTTTATAATTGCCAGAAGCATAGTAAAGTGCCTCCGCAAGCTGAAAAGGAATCACCGGATTGATAGAGATTGAGGCTGAACAAATGGAGCCGCGGTTTGGCTGGAATCCCACTCCTCACGCCACCACGGCTTCCTGCATGTAGTCCAGGTACAGCTTCTCCAGGTCGTCCTCCAGGAACTCCTCGCGCGTGCGCAGCATCACCAGGCGGCCCTCTTTCATGATCCCCACGCGGTCGGCGATATCCTTGGCCCGGAAAATGTCGTGGGTGCACATCAGGATACTCTTGCCCTTCTCGCGCAGCCCCTTGAGAATGGTGACAAACTCTGCCGCGGCCTTGGGGTCGAGCCCGCTGGTAGGCTCATCCAGAAGGATATTGTCCGAGTCCTTGATTATGGCGATGGTGATGCCCAATTTCTGACGCATGCCTTTAGAATATGTTTTCAGCCGCGCCTCGAAAGCCTTTTCCTGAAGGCCCACCCGGCGCATGTACATATAGTAGTCCTCTTTCTTCAGATTGGTCTTGCCACCCAGGCGGGCGAAGAAATCGAGGTTCTGGCGGCCGGTGAAATTGCCGTAGAGCATGACATTCTCGCTCACGTAGGCCACGTGTTTCTTGGCCTGGAGCGGCTCTTTTGTCGCGTCGATCCCATTGATCAGCGCCTGGCCGTCGCTGGGCTCGATAAAATTGAGGAACAGGTTGATCGTCGTGGTCTTGCCCGCGCCATTGGCCCCCAGAAGGCAGAATATCTCGCCCGCGCCCACGGTCAGGTTCAGGTGGTCCAGGGCCAGGTGTCCGTCCTCGTAGCGTTTGCTCAGATCGATGGCTTGCAGCATGGTGTCGCCTCCTTGAAAGTGATATATAAAACCGGGATTGTCTCTTTATGTGTCCTTGCCGATGGTTTGCCAATTCCGGAAAGGTTACTCGGGCGGAAAATCCGCCTTGCGCGGGGCGTTTCCTCCTTTC
>CAYLSM010000160.1:0-10531 GCA_964386505.1 uncultured Gemmatimonadales bacterium | reverse complement strand
GGTCGGTGCCCACCTTGCCGACCACGAAACAGGGCCAGACATCCTCCAGGCCGTTTTTCTTCAGGCCCGCCTTGAGACCTTCGAGGAAGCTGCGGAATACGCTCATGTCCGCCAGGCCGCCGTGGACCTCCTCGGTGCCGACCTCGTAGGAGATTCGGGGCAGGCCCTTGGCGCGGCGGTGACGCTCGGTGTGGGTGATCAACTCCACGGTGCGCTCTACCACCACGTGGATGTCGATTATCTGGCCCTTGGGCAGGGTGCGGTCGACAGTCGGGTCCACGTGCAGAAGGTCGTAGCCGGCGTCGGCGCAGGCGACCAGGGAGTCCTTGACCCCCTGCATGGCGCGCTCCAGGGGCCACTTTTCGATGGTCTGCTTGTCCTTGAGCCAGGGGCCGCCGTGATCCAGGGCCACGATCACCGGGCCGGCGAGCCCGATACGCGCCACCTCGTCACGCACCAGGCCGACAAACTGCTCCTGGGTCCAGCCGGTGTAGCCACCGTCAAGATCGACCTGGTTCAGCGTGGCGGCGTACTTGATCGGCGCATCGTTTTTGAGCGCGGAGCGCAGGGCGGCGCGGGTCACCGCCTCGCTGTTGGGGCAGGCGGCAAACAGGGTAACGGGCTTGAGGCCGCGGTCGGCGCTCTTTTTCAGGGCCTTGAGCACGGCGTCACACAGGGGGATGCCGGCCTTCTCGGCCAGCACGCGGATACGGCTTCTGTCCACAGTCTGGTGGCTCATCGGTGTTTCCCTCACTCGGTTTGGATATATGATTGTGCTTCGGTAGTGGCACATGGCAGGGCCGCTCCACCCGCCGCGGGTCAGACCGTGACGGGCGTGGGAAGAGCCTCCGGCCTTGGGATAATTTAACACTTTAGTCCCGCCGGGACAAAGGTTATGGCCCCGGGTCAGGTGTTCCAGGTGGAAGGTTGCCCGGGGTGAAACCGTAACTGTTGCCACTACATGCGATTTGAGCTAAATTAATTGCTTTGAACCGGATTTCATACACGCATGATAATCGGTGTGGAGAGGCATGAATACTGATAAGGACTTTCGATCATACCCGTCCCTGGATCGCGGCCGGGTGAAAATGCTGCCACTGGCCGAGCGGCGCAACAAGGTGGGCGCCGAACGGAACATAATCGACCCGGCCAGCGCTCCGCGCAAGCTGAATCCCAAGGCCGAGACACTGGTTGCCGAGGCGGTGGAGCGCATCGCAGCCGCACGCCGCGCCGGACGGCCGGTGATCCTGGCATTCGGGGCACACTGTATCAAGAACGGACTGTCGCGGGTGCTGGGCGCCCTGGCCGCCGAGGGCTGGGTCAGCCACCTGGCCACCAACGGGGCGGGAATTATCCACGACTGGGAGCTTTCTTATCTGGGAATGACAAGCGAGGATGTCCGGGAGAACGTGGCCCGGGGTCAGTTCGGCAACTGGCAGGAGACCGGTTTCTACATCAACCTGTCCCTGAACGTGGGGGCCTGGCGCGGACGGGGCTACGGGGAGTCGGTGGGGGCGCTGATCGAGGGCCAGGGGCTGGAGATACCCTCCGAGGCGGAGCTGACAGGGCAGGTGCGCGAATGCCTGACCACCGATCCCTCGCGGGCCGCGGCTGCGGCTGAACTGCTGGGAGTGGTCCGGCGTTTCGAGCTACCGGCCGGTTTCCTGAAAGTTCCGCACCCCTGGAACGCAAGCAGCGCCCAGGCGACGGCTTTCCGCCTGGGGGTGCCGTTCACCGGCCATCCAATGTTCGGCCACGACATTATCTACAACCATCCGATGAACAACGGGGCCCTTCTGGGGCGGGCTGCGGAGCGGGATTTCCTGCGCTACGCCGCCGCGGTGAGCGGCATTTCGGACGGGGTGTACATTTCGGTCGGCTCGGCGGTGATGTCGCCGATGGTGTTCGAAAAGTCGCTCTCCATGGGCCAGAACCTGGCCCTTCAGACCGGCAAAACGATCACGGGCCACTATATCCTGGTGGTGGACCTGGCCGAGTCGCACTGGGACTGGACTGCCGGAGAGCCGCCCGAGAACAACCCGGACTATTACCTTCGTTATTGCAAGAGTTTCAGCCGCATGGGCGGGCAGATGCGCTACCTGAGCGCGGACAACCGTGATTTCCTGCTCGCCCTGCACCATGGACTGGGAAAACATCAACCCCCGGCGAAAGGAAAGGCTGACAGTGAATAAGAATATCGCGGACCTGACCGCCTCGCACCCGCAGCTTGCGGTCTGCACAACGGACATCCAGCGCGCGTTCGAGTTGTTGTGCGGCTGTTTCTCCTCGGGCGGAAAGCTGCTCCTGTGCGGCAACGGCGGCAGCGCGGCCGACTGTGAGCATATCAGCGGCGAGCTGCTCAAAGGTTTCGTGAGCCGCCGTCCGGTGGAAGGCCCCGCGCGCGCTGTCCTGGGGGAGCCGCTTGCCGCCAAGCTCCAGGGTGGCCTTCCGGCTGTTCCGCTGACCGGGTTCAACGCGTTCAGCACGGCTTTCGGCAACGATGTCGACCCGGAGTACGCTTTCGCACAACTGGTCTGGGCCCTGGGCCGTCCTGGAGATGTCCTGCTCGGCATAACCACGTCGGGCAACTCAGCCAATGTGCTCCATGCCGCCCGCGCGGCCCGTGCCCGCGGTATGACGGTGCTCGGATTGACAGGCGCGGGTGGTGGCCAGCTTGCAGGCCTGGCCGGGGTCACGATCCGGGTGCCGGAAACGAAGGTGCACCTGGTCCAGCAGTTGCACCTGCCCGTGTACCATGCACTGTGCCTGATGCTGGAGGAGGAGTTTTTCGGAGAAAGCGCCGAGGCCTGACCGGTAGATAAATGTCCACAGTCTCAAGAACCGAGAACGAGGAGAGAGCGGATGGATAAGTTGCGCGTGGCCGCAGTGCAGATGGAGCACAAAAACGGCGACAAGGCTGCGAACCTGGCCAAGGTGGAGGATTTCACCCGTCGCGCCGCGGCTGAGGGCGCGGCCGCGGTGGCGTTCCCGGAATGCTGTATCTCGAGCTACATGCACCTGGCCGGGCTGGACTACGATGGCCTCTGCGCGCTGGCCGAATCGGTGCCGGGAGGACGGTCGGTGGATGTCCTGTCCAGTCTGGCGATCGACAACAAGATCACAGTCCTGGCCGGTCTGCTCGAAATAGATCAGAGCGAGGACGGGAAGCTGTTCAACACCTATGTGGTGGCCGCTCCGGACGGGGCGATTTTCCGTTACCGCAAGCTGCACCCGTTTGTGAACAAGCACCTGAGCGCAGGCAACCAGTACGTGCTGGTGGACATCCAAGGCTGGCGCGCCGGCATCCTGATCTGCTACGACAGCAATCTATGGGAGAACTGGCGTATCTACGAGCTTCAGGGCGCGCAGCTTATGTTCCTGCCGCACCAGACAGGCGGGTTCGATATCCCCTGCGCCGGGATGGGCAAGATTGCGCCACAATTATGGTACGACCGCGAGAAAAACCCCGAGGTCATCCGTGCCGAGGTGCTCGGACCCAAGGGTCGTCAGTGGCTGATGAAATGGCTGCCCAGCCGGGCCTACGACACCGGCACCTACGCCGTGCTCAGCAACGGCTGCGGAGTGGACGGCACCGATGAGGTGCGCTGTGGCGGCGCAGTGGTGATCAATCCGCACGGGATCGTGCAGGCAGAGACATTCGCTTTGCACGACGACATGGTGATCACGGAGTTGGACCCGAAGCAGCTTGAGTTGAGCCTTGGACGCTCACACACCACAGCGCGTCGCCCGGAACTCTACGGCAAGCTGCTGGAAAAGAAGACTGAGGCGGACACCCGCGCCATGCGCAACGCGTTCCGCAAGAAACTGGGAGTGGACCTGGAAGGGGAGTGAGGGCGTCTCGTTCTCTGGGTTGAACCAGCCGGCCGTGGCGGATCGACCGCCACGGCCGGCTTTTTTGTGCTTCGGAGTATGAGAACAGCAAGAAGAGGCTCGGAGTGCGGCGGGGGGCCGCGCCGCCGCCTCAGGCGGGCGCGCGCAGTCGCGCGGCGCCTTTCAGGCGCCCGGCGCGGCCCCCCCGTGCTCTGAACCGTCTCCACTCCTCTGCAACTGTATCTCAACCTGCGGGCAAAATTCAGAGCAAGCCAGAGTCCGAGGGGATGTTGGTTTCAGACAGGCAGAAACCTGCGCCAGGTAAAGCCCCAAGACAGGCGCAGGTGTTCAGCCACGTACCGATCGCAGGATAATCCAGAGGGAAAGGTTTTCACTAAGCCGGAGATGCTCTCAGAGACGGGAAATATCATGCCCGGCAGGCTGCCGGTAGTCTGCTGAGGTCCTTGTGGAGTGTATCTATTATTAGAAAATCAGTTGAGCTGTTCGTTCAGCTCCTTGGAAACCTTGAAAATGGCTTTCCTGCGGGCCGGGACACGAACCTCGCTGTTAGTGCGCGGGTTGCGCGCCTTGCGCTCACGGCAGTTCTTGATCTTGAAAGTCCCGAAACCGCGTACCTCCAGGTGCTCCTCCCGGGACAGGCAGGATTTGATCTCCTCAAGAAGCTGCTCCACAACCAGACGCGTCTCGTTCTGTGTAAATCCGGTCTTTTCGGAGATCTTCTCAACGATGTCTGCCTTGGTCATACATGTTCTCCGGTGAATTGATCAGAGGTCAAGGAAAGCGTTCCCGATGGGAGGGTTAAGGCCGCAGATATCTGTCAACAGCGGAACTGAGGATAAATTAATCTGAGCGGGCTTGGCGGTCAAGCAAATTGTCAAGAAACAAACTGCTTCGATCTGCGCCATTCGCCTTTTTCCCGCGTTGCGAAAGACAAAATCAGGTGGTTTTACCACGACGGCTTAGAGCGATCGGGAAAGGATCGGTTACGCTGGCGGTGGAGACAGAAACCTGCGGGAACGGGATCTCGATACCATTGCGGTCGAACGCCTCCTTGATCTGCTGCCTGGTGCTGTTCATCGCCGCGAGATAGTTCTCTTTTTTCACCCAGATGCAGAACTGCAGATTGATTGCGGAATCGCCGTAGCCTGAGAAAATGAAAAGCGGCTCCGGCTCCTCCAGACAGAGCGGGTTGTGGTCGGCGACCTCCATCAGCACGCTGCGCACCTTGCCGATGTCCTCCTTGTAAGCCACGCCGACCTCGATGTCGATGCGCCGGATGGGCCAGTAGGTGTAATTGATTACCTGCGATTTGATCAGCTCCTCATTGGGGATGCGCACCAGGTGGTTCTGGAAAGTCTGGAGCTTGACCGACAGCAGCTCGATCGAATGCACCACGCCGGTGGTCTGGCCTATCTGGATCACGTCGCCGATCTGGAAAGGGCGGTCGGCCAGGAGGAAAAGGCCGCTGATGATGTTCGAAGCCGAGGTCTGCGAGGCGAAACCCACGGCCACGCTCAAGACTCCCGCCGCTCCCAGCAGAACGCTCAGCTTGAAACCCATTTCGCTCAGGGCCGAGATCAGCACCAGGGTCAGAAGCAGATAGAGTGTCATCTTGCGGAATATCTGGCTTTGCATCTGCCCGGAGCGCCGCAACAAAATCTTCCCAACGCTTGCCGCCACCAGACGCGAGATAACTATTCCGGCCGACAGGATTATCAGCGCCCGCACCAGGGAGGCAACCCGATCCGGGGTCAGATAGTGAGTCAACCAGGAGAAGGCATTAGCCATTTGCAGGCTCCGCAGGGTTCAACTTATAAGGTAATCGAAAGCGCGGGTCAGGATATTTTTTTCCGCCTTCTGACGGGGGCCGCTTACCAGCTTGGGTGCTCCGGCCTCGGCCGGGGCTTGCTCACGCAACTGGACCTCAGCGCTGTGATCGGGGTTGAATTCCACGTTCAACCCCTGGGTCCAGAGCCAGCCATGCTCCCCCTGGTAGAGAGACAAATGCGGCGAGGGAAGTTTCAGGCGCTCGATGAGGATGGTCGCGGTGGTGCGGTTGTTCAGCCGGATCACCGAGATGGCCCGCTGAGGACGGAAACGGATGTTTTCGAGCTTGAGCTGGCCGTAGACCCGGTTGGCGTAGCAGTATTCTCCCTCTTTGGGTGAGGGGCCGAACCAGGTGTCGCTGGGACGGTGTATCGGGAAGTCGGCCAGGTTGAATGCCGGTTCCCCGGTCTCGATACTGAACCAGAGCGGGGCGCTGATATAGAAGGTTATTTCCTGCCGCGGCAGAAGGTGAAACGGGACATCCGTGCGGATAACCACCGGACGGTCGGCCAGGGCCGGCACCACGTTGATCCCGCTCTGGGTGGCGCCCATGCCGAACCGTTTCACGCTCCAATGCGACTCGAACCGTCCCAGACGTTCCACCGGAATCTGGATCGAGACTTCCTCGCCGTTGGTCTCCTCGACTGTCTCGCAGCCCAATACCCATTCATGGCTGGTGCGCTCGATCCGGATGCCGGCCGAGCCGATCCGCCACAGGCCGCCCCGGTCCTCCGGGATTTCGAACCTGCCCCACCAGACATGATCAAGTGCTGAATGCCGTTTCATCCAACTTTCCTGGACTGGGTTTGGTCATAAGCCGGATACGGCTTAACATTAACCTCTTCCCAAGTGGCATGCAACTGTCTTGGTGGATTCTTAAAGCAGGCGCTGGGAGCTTTCAGTCCGTGAAATCCTTGAGTATCCTGATAAATTCACTCTGTGAGGCGAGGAAGGCATCCACTATGTCAGGGTCGAAATGCGAGCACCGTGCCCCGACAATCATCGTAGCGGCCTGTTCCCTGGTAAAAACGCTCGGACGGTAGATTCGCACCGTGGTCACGGCCTCGAAGAAATCGGCCAGGGCGACCAGCCGGGCTGCTAGAGGAATCGCTTGCCCGGACAGCCCCTCGGGATAGCCCGAGCCGTCGTAGTGCTCGTGGTGGCTGCGGGTCAGTTCTATCCCCATCTGTAGAAAATCCTCCGCCTTCACGCGGGACTGGATATCCTGAAGGGCGCGCTCCCCGATGCTGGTGTGCGAGCGCATCAACTGGCTTTCCTTTTCATCCAGCGGACCTGGCTTAAGCAGGATTGATTCCGGCACCCCAACCTTGCCTATGTCGTGAAGAGGGGCGGAGTCGAAGAGGTTCTCCAGGTAGGCGTCGTCCAGGGTGCTGCGGTGCAGGTTTCTGTTTCGCAGGCTCCGGGCCAGGGTCAACGTATAGTGCGCCATGCGCTCCAGATGAAACCCGCCCGCGCAGTCCCGCTGCTCGGCCAGGCGGGCCAGGCCGAAGATCGTCGCCTTGCGCGCCTGCTCCGACTGCGAGGCGCGCAGACGAACCTGCTGCTCCATGCTCGTGATATAGTTCCGGTTGGCTCGCTGAACGTCCCGCAATTCGAGGGCCTTTTCGATTCTGGATAGCAGCAGGCTGTTATCCAGCGGTTTTTCGATCAGGTCCACCGCCCCTTTCTGCAGGGCTTCGACCGCAGTGCCGACCTCGGCGTAGCCGGTCATGACAATGACCGCCAGGTCCCGGCCCAGCTTCAGCAGCTCCGGAAGCACCTGCAAGCCTGAGGGCCCCGGAAGGTGCAGATCGAGCAGGACCAGGCTGTAGGCGTCCGGGTTGCTGCGCAGGATCTCGATCGCCGTGAGCCCGTCACCCGCCTCCACGCACCTCCAGCCGTTTATCTGGCAGACAGCGCGCAGGTAAATTCTTATCAGTTCATCGTCATCAACAATAAGTACATTGATCCGATCCAGAGCGGCCATACAATCGTTATCCTGTTTCTTCAGGTTCGAGCTGCAGATTCAGTCCCGGCGTTGAAAAAGTGGCAGGGGGCCGGGTCTGGGGGAGGGAGAGTGCAGTCCGTTCCGCGAAACCGGAGGGCTGATTATGTCAAGATGATACTAATTGAAATCTAATAAGATTCAATCAATGAGTGCAAGTGGAGACGTGCTCTTTTCATGATATCTCGCTTAATGCACCCGAATGGAATGCGCTGTTCCTGCAGGCGATAAAGTGAAACTTTTTTAACTAATTTAGGGTTGACTTGAAACGCCGGATTGACTACAATCCTCCTCAATACCCGGCCGGTAGGATTAACTTAGTCCTTCAGTGTCCATTTGGTTTCGTTAAAGGACAATTCAATGAACAGCAGCGATAAAATCGCTCGCCGGACATTTTTCAAAGTGAGTGCTGTCGCGGCCGCAGCAATGGGGGCCTTCGGCTCCGGCTGCCTGGCGGAACGCCGCCCGTGGCGGGTGTTCAGCGAGGACGAGGCGCGCCTGGTGGACGATATTTCGGAGCGGATAATCCCCTCGGACGGCGATCCGGGCGGACGGTTCGCCGGGGTGGTCAATTTTATCGACCGCCAGCTGGATGGCCCTTACAAGCGGTATGCCAGGAATTACCATGAGGGGCTGACGCGCCTGGCCCGCACTGCCGAGGCCATATATTCCGCACGTTGGGATACGCTGTCGGACGATCAACAGACCACGCTGCTGGGACGATTGGAAAAAGGCGAAGTCCCGGATGGAATCTGGGAGCCTGGGCAGGCGCGCGAGTTTTTCGGCCTTCTGTGCGAACATTGCCTTCAGGGCTATTACGGGCCGCCGCGCCACGGCGGCAACCGCGACTATGTGAGCTACCGGATGCTGGGTCTGAATTATCCGCAGATCGTGGGACGCAACCAGCGTTCCTGAAGCCGTGGGTTCGGAGGAATATCGATGGCGCTGCCAAGAGTGAATGCAGTGGTTGTGGGGGCTGGTGCGGCCGGCGGCGTGGTGGCCAAGGAACTGGCCACGGCCGGGCTGTCGGTTGTGCTGCTCGAGCGCGGCCCATGGCAAACATTCCAGGACCATGACCACGATGAGCTGACCTCCCAGCGCACCTCCGAACTGGGCGCCGGTTTCGGCCCGGATGACCGTCGCTGGCGGCGGGTGATCCGACAGGGCGAGCGCTGGGTCCAGGTGCTGCCAAGCGAGAACGGCTATCAGAACAACGCCGCCTGCGTGGGCGGCGGTACGCTGAGCTACGGGGCCATGGCCTGGCGTTTCATGCCCCAGGATTTCCGCCTGCGCTCCATCTACGGTGACATCCCTGGCAGCACGCTGGCCGACTGGCCCTTTTCCTACGACGACCTGGAACCGTATTACGAGAAAGTCGAGTGGGAGATCGGGGTCTCGGGCAGCGACGAGGGTAACCCGTTCGCCCCGCCGCGTAAGCGTGAGCGCCCGATGCCGCCCAAGCCCTACACACTCGAGGGACGGATCCTGCACGCGGCCGGACTGCGCCTGGGTCTGCATCCCTTTCCCATCCCCATGCTGCGCAACACGGTGCCCTATGCCGGACGGCAGGCCTGTGTTTCCTGCCGCTACTGCGTGGGTTTCGCCTGCGAGGTCAACGCCAAGTGCGGCACGCATAACACTGTGATCCCCGTGGCTCTGGCCAGCGGCAACTGTGAGCTGCGCACCGGCTGCTTAGCCTCCCGGGTGGTCACCGACCAGCGCGGACGAGCCACCGGGGTGGAATATTTCGATCCGGATGACCGGCTGCAGTTCCAGAGCGCCGACCTGGTTATTCTCTCGGCCTCGGCCACCGAGACCCCGCGCCTTCTGCTCAACTCCAAGTGCAAGCTTTTCCCCAACGGCCTGGGCAACCGCAGCGACTGGGTGGGGCGCAACCTCCAGGGCCACGCCTACTGCGGGGCTTACGGCCTGTTCGAGCGGGAGCTGTACGATGATGTCGGGCCGGGGGCCTGTATCTCGTCGATGGATTTCAACCACGGCAATCCCGGCATCTTCGGCGGCGGCATACTGGTCAACGAGTTCATCCGCCTGCCCTACCTGTTCACCGGGGTCCGTCCTCCCGGAGCGGCGCGCTGGGGGCTGGAGCACAAGCAGTTCCAGCGCGACTGGTACAGGCGTTCCATGGGAGTCAAGTCGGCGGTGCAGGAGCTGCCCACTTTCGAATCGCGTGTGGAACTGGACCCCGAGGTCAAGGACTACTGGGGTTTGCCTGTTGCCAGGATCTCGGGCGGCCGTCACCCGCTCGACCGCGAAACCGGCGATTTCATGACCCGCCAGGCTGAGCGCTGGCTGCTGGAGGCCGGTGCGATCCGGACCTGGCGCTCCCTGCCCGGACTGGGGGTCTCGGGCGGACAGCACCAGGCCGGAACCTGCCGCATGGGAGCCGACCCAACCACCTCGGTGGTCAACCATTATGGCCAGATTCACGATATCGACAACCTGTTCGTGGTGGATGCCAGCACGCAGGTGAACAACGGCGGGTTCAACCCAGTGCTCACGATCATGGCTGTGGCTTTTCGCAGCGCCGGGTACATCGTTCGCGAATGGAACGGGACACGGTTCCGCTCCTGAGCCGTCCGGCGTGTCAAACCTCTGTGGAACCCGGAATGAAAAAACGCGGCTTGAAAATATTCTCCGGCGCGGCCGTGGTCCTGGCCGCCGGTCTGTTCCTGCTCAACCTGGGCTATACCGCGGGCGGCTCGGTCTCGGGCGAATACTGCACGCTCTGCCACGAGATTGTCCCCTCGCGCGACCACTGGGCCGGCTCGAGCCACCGCAACGTGCAGTGCAAGGCCTGCCACGGCGGGCTGTTCACCGCGAACCTGG
>CAYLSM010000159.1:0-10561 GCA_964386505.1 uncultured Gemmatimonadales bacterium | reverse complement strand
GGGCTGTTCATTTCAGTTACGACCCGTCCCCTCTGCCTCAGTTGACGATGTAGAACTTGCCGGTGTAGGTCTTGCCCCGCGAATCGGTCACATGGTAGAAATACAGTCCACTGGCCACCATCTGGCCGAAACGGTTACGCAGGTTCCAGGGCTCGGTGCCGCCGTGGTTGTCCCAGCCCTGGTACTGCTTGGGGTTGCTCTCCAGGTCCAGTTCGTCCCAGTCGGTGTAGTCGCCCCAACCGTTGCGGTTGGCTCCGATGTGGTTGAGGACGTTGACCAGCACGCCGCCCAGGGAGTAGATGCGGACCGTGCAGATCGCGGGCAGGTTGACAAACTCGATGCGGCGCGAGGCCGGTCCGATGTCCAGGAACGAGGAGGCGATGTAGGGATTGGGGACCACGCCTATCCGGCTCAGGTCCGCGTCCTCCGGGTTCAGGCTGTAGGGCTTCACATCCACGGTCCATTTGTCGCCTGGCTGCGGCAGGTCGGCGTACTGGGTGAACACCGTCATCGCCTCGTTCCAGGCGCCGAAAGCCACGTCCACCGTCCAGACCGTCCCGGGAGCGGGCATCTCAACCTCGCCGCCCAGGGGACGTACGACCCAACAGAGACCGTCGATCCAGAACCCGAATTCCTCCGTGCGGTCGGTGGGCAGCTTGTCCAGCATGCGGTACTGACGCTCGGCCTTGGGCACCCGGTCGACATACGCCTCGATCTGGTAATTCCCCTCGCCGCCCTCGGTAAACCCGCCGCCGAAATCCTCTGTGGTCTGGAAACCCCAGCCCATCTCATCCACGAAACCGGTATGGCCCAAGGCCTGACCACGGGTCAGATCCTGGACTTCCACGGTCAGATAACCCTCGCCGGCGCTCTTCCAGGTGACCTGGTACCGTCCGGAGCGGGTCAGGGAGATGTTGCTGGGATTGGATCCCGGCAGGTAATCATCGCCGCAGCCCCGGCCCGTGAACAGGCCGATCTCCATGATCGGATGGGCCGTCAGGTAGCCGCCGTCATCCAGGTTGAAATAAAGCGGGGCGCCGAACATATTGGCCTTGGACAGGCCCTTGACCGCTGCGTTCAGCACATAGTTCAGGCCCTGGGAGTCGCGCGGGCCGCTGAAGGAGTATTTCTGCTCGTCGTCCCCGCCGCCGTAAATGTCCATCGCCGGGCCGTCGTATCCGCCACCGCTGAGGGTCAGCGTTCTCTGGCCGGCCATCGTCAGGTCACAGTAACCATCCGGGATATAGGCATCCGCGCCGGTGCAGGCGAGCGTGAGGGTGAAAGCGCTGGTGATCCGCTCGCTGTTGATCGCATCGAACTCCACCTGGATGTCCGGATCGAGCAGCGCCGGAGGCTGGGTCAGTTTCCCGGTCCCATCGCCGGTCAGAAGGGCGGTGGAGGCACCTATCGCGCTTCCTGCCTGCGGGTGAAAGATGATCGGCAGCGCGGTGGCAGGACGGTAGTTGCTGGCGTCGCTGCGTGGGATCACGGTGTATAGACCGTTCTGCGGGCTGCCGTACCAGATCTTGCTGGCCTCAGTCGGCGGAAGACTGAACTGCGCGCCGGTGACCGGGTCGAAATTCTTGTCATACGGCACCAGAGCGTACCAGACCCGCAGGCCGTTGGCCATGCGCCGCCGTTCGTCGTTATCGATCTTGTCGATGTAGCTGAACATCAGAGTCCCGTCCGAGAGGTTGCCCTCCCAGATTTGCTCGGCGTGCGAGTCGTTCGGCCCGTTGTAGCTGCGGTAAAGGCGGTAACCCTCGAAATCCTTCTCCACGTAGTTGTGGTTCGGGTCAAGTTCCGGGTTGGCCTGCAGGAACGCGTAGTAGGGGTCGGACTGGGACAGGTTGATGTCGCTCCAGGTGAGCGTAACCTGGCGGTCGCCGGGGATGATGGTGATAGTCGGGGCCACCGGCGGCACGGGCAGGGAATAGCCGCTGCTCAGGATCGACTGCGCCGCGGCGACATAGTCCTCGATCGGGGCGAGCTGGGCCTGGAAGTCCGGATCGTCGATGTTGGAAATCTGGTCCGCGGGCAGCACCGCCGGCGGGTTGGCCGGATTTACAAACATGAACACGTAGTCGATGCTGGTGGTGTCGCGCGGAGCGAAATCGTTCAGCACGCTGTAAAAAGAATACACTGAGGAGCCGGCGTGACCGAACACCCAGCGGTTCTCGTACTTGGTGTCGCGCAGGACGCCCGGCCAGCCCTGGGCGGTCTGACCGGTGAAGGGGTTGATCTGTCCGCTGAAAACATCGCCGCCATCGCCCAGCCCGAACCGCCAGACCTCTCCGGTGGGCCGCCCCGTGGCCAGGAGGTTGGGGCCGTTGTTGAAACCGTATGTGGTGGTGCTGCCCAGACGGCTCTCGATGTTAGTCAAGTCCATCACCTCACCCTGCCAGGAGGGCGGGTTGAGGAGCTTGAAAGCGATGAAGGGCGTATAGCCGCCGGTGAAACCTTCGTTCGTGCCGTCGATATCGAACTGAACAGGCACCCTAAGGCCCGGATGGAAAGCCCAGCCGACGTCTGACGTGCTTCCACTGCCGATAGTCATGGCAGTGACCACGTGCATCAACTCCCACTGGCGCCAGGTCTGGCCTTCCGGAGTACCGGCCACCATATCTGCGATGTCGCGGTTCCACTTGAGGTACTCGCTCATGTTCTGGATGCGGGTGTGGCCGAAAACCATGTTGGCGCTGATACTGAAATTGAGGAAATAGAACTGGTTTTCGAGCGAGGCCCCGCTACCCAGCTCGCCCGGTATCCAGACATCCGAGCTGAAAGTGGCGATGGTCTGGGCGCCGTGGACAATCGGTGCGCCACTGACCGAGCGGCCCTCGCGGAACTGGAGGGGCCAGACCTCAAGGTCGGCCGCGTCCAGTGAGGACCAGACCTGGTTGAGCTCGACCGTGCTGGCGCCCAGTTTCATCTCGATACCGCTCTGGTAGGCGGCCTCCAGAAGGGCGCGGGCCTCGGGGGTGGCGGTGTAGCCGCGCATCCAGGCACCGCTCGACTGTGTGCACATGGTGTCCTCAATCGATCCGTCGCCGTCCAGGTCGCGCACGCAGTTGAGCGCGAAAGTCCAGCGATCAGCGGCGATCTGGTTGCCGGAGCCGGCTGGAAACTGGTGCGCCGGTGAGCCCGCGAATGTCTGATCGTTGCCGGTGGAAACGACGACAAAGCCGACATTGTTGCCGGAGGCGGTGACTGTCTGGTTCACCTCCGCCCGCAGGGGCACGGCCAGAGCCAGTACGCCGGCGGCCAGGGTCAGAGCGATCAGAGAGATCTTGATCAGCTTCATTTGTTTATCTCCTGCTGAACGTTGCGCTGTTTACTCTCGATCCGGAGCAGGGCATCCGGCCATGGGATCAGAAATTGAGGTCCAGGCCGAAACGCACCTGCCTGGCTATTCCCCAGCGCCGCTTGTTCATCGTATCGAGCATGAACTGCTGCGCGATTGCGCCCTTGGCCTGTTCCTCCACGGTCAGGATGCCATCCTGGTTGTAGTCGTTCTTGAACCTGGCCCGCTTGTACTGGTCCAGCGAGGGGTCATTCCAGTTCAGGTCCACCCCACCCGCAACGTTGAGGTATTCCTTGGACTGGTAGCCGGAGGGATAGAGCGCGCTGTTCTTACGGTTGAGCAGGTTGAATATCTCGGAATAGAAATTCAGCTTGCGCGACTTGCCGAGGCTGAAACTCTTGTTGATCCGCAGGTCGAGGTTGTAATACCAGTGGCCGCGGTAGTGGTTGAGCAGTACGCTGCGCGACATAAGAAAAGTCAGGTCTGAATCCAGAAGCGTCGCGTCATCCGTGAGCGGCTGCCCGCTTTTGAGCGAGAAGCTGGCGTTGAGGTTGACATCTTTCAGGAGCTTTTTGGCCAGATCGCCGGGCAGATAGTCTGTCTGAACCAGGTACTGCGCCAGGGCCGAGAATTCGTGGGTCCGGTCGCCGTCATTCGGCCACAGCACATCAGGCGGGGTGAATGTTTCGTTTGTGGTCGCATCCAGATAAGCGTTGTCGGCTCCCTGGCGTCCTCCACCGGCGCCGTTGGGCGTGGCTCCGATATTGGAACCCGTGGTCCTGGAGAACTGGATGGTATAGGCTAAATTCAAGGCCAGGTTGTTGGAGTACTTTTTCTGCAGGGTCAAGTCGAAACCCTTGATGTTTCCGATGTCGCCGTTGGTGAAACCGGTTTCCCAGTCCCGGATCCGGATCCCCTCCACAAACCGGTAGTAATCGCGGAAGTAAGTCTTCTGGGTCACGTTTCCGTCGATGTCCCGGTAGAACGCCACCAGGTCCAGGACCACATCGTTCGAGGGCAGGAAACTGATCCCGGTCTCGAAAGCCTGGGTCCGCGAAAACTTCAGGTTACCCGGGTTGAGCTCGGAGAATATCGTGGTCATGCCGGGCAACTGGGAGAAAGTACCGTAGGAGAACCTTAGCTGCGAGCGGTCGGTGACAGGGAAAGCCACGTTGAAACGCGGCGACCAGGCGGAGAGGTTCTTGACGAAAAAGCGGTCGCCCAGGTTATCACCGTTGCGGCGTCCCCAGTTGTCCACCGGGTCGAACCAGTCGTAGCGGACTCCGTAATCGAAGATGAAATCTCCGAGGTCCGTCCGGTTCTGGAGATAGACCCCCAGCATCCGGGGGCGGTAGTTGAACTCGTTACGCCCGTTTTCTCCCAGGCGCCGCGGCTCGATGCCGTGAATCTCCAGCTCGCGGTTCTTGAAATCGGTCCACTGTAATCCGAGCTTGGCGCGATTCTGGCGGTTGAGCTGGAAATCGAGATCGCCCTTGTAATTCCACTGGCTCTCGTCCACATGGAAATAGGCCAGCCAATAGGCCCAGTTCTCAGTCATCATGCCGAACGGGGTGTCGTAGGGATTATCGATCGCCCCGTGTGTCAGTCCGTCCGGCAGGTACTCGTGCTGGGCTTCCACGTTGTTGGTCGGTATCTCCCAGTTCGGGTAGCTTTCGATTTCGAACGGGATATCGTGCAGAGACCAGCCCCAGAGGGTGGTGTGGTCCTCGCGGCGGTAGTCGGTCTTGAGGCTTGAGCTGGCGACATCGTTAGTGCTGAAACGCGACAGCCGGAACTGCAGGGCGCCGCTGTGCGTGGAGCTTTTCAGGAAATCCCAGTCGAACCCGGCCAGCATGTTGTAAGTCCGGGTGCGGCGGGCATAGCTCTGTGGTATGTAGACCTGGGTTTCTCCGGCTTTCCAGTTACGGTTCGGGAAATCTTCCCGGGTGAAAATTCCATCGAGGAAGTAGTTGCCCTCACCCCCGCTGAAAGCGCTGTTTCCCACGGGGTAGGAGCGCTGGTTGCGCGAGTAGTTGTCGCTGACAATCAACTTCAGGCCCGGCAGGGGGTTGTAGACCAGCTTTTCCGAAAGCAGCGAACGGTCTTTCCAGTTGTCGGGGAGGCGCACCGGGTTTCCGGGAGTGAAAAGGCCGGGCGTGTTCCCGGTCTTGGCCGCCCAACCGTCATACCCGTTGCGGAACATCTCCAAGGAGTAGGGCGGGGCCTGGCTGCCCAGCAGAGGGTCGTTTTTGACCGCGGCGTTCAGACGGTCGACGAACTTCTGGTTCACCCCCCGGAAGCCCTCATCCGCATGGGTCGGATCGGCGTCCAGGGCGCTCTGTATCTCTCCCGATACGTTGAAGAACAGGTTCGGGATCAGGGGAATCGGTCCGCTCACACCAGTCTGGAGCTGGTTGTAACCCCAGTCGGAGGTGATGGGCATCACCATGTCGGTGGTGTAGCGTACGTTGCCCCGGAATTCCGGACCGCCCTCCTTGGTTACGATATTGATAATGCCGGACTGGGCGTTACCGTACTCAGCCTGGAAGCCTCCCGTGATTACGTCCACTTCCTCGACCGAGCCGGTGGCCAGCTCCAGTGGGTTTGAATCCGCACCGATGGAGGAGATTTCCTGCGAGTACATATTTCCATTTGGATTCGAGTTCGGCTGATCGTTGTTGGCCATGGGCTCGGCGGTGAAATTCCGGGCCAGCACCCCGTCGACCATCATCGCCTCTTCGCCCAGACGGCCGCCGCGGATACGCAGTCCACGGCTCAAGCCGCCCTCGCCGCCCAACTGCACTCCCGCCTGCAGGACCAGCAGGTCTTCGAGGTTCGTGGTCGGAGTGGCGCTCAGCTCGCTCGTGGTCAGACGGTGCTTGGTGGCGGTGTTATCCCGCGGCATCAGCACCTCGCTCTGGCCCTCGATCACAATCCCTTCCAGCTCGACGACCGTGGCGCTCAGACTGGCATCCACCGTGGTGGTCTGGCCGGCCAGAATGAGCTGGCCGGCGACCGTTGTCTTCTGGTATCCGGTGAAAGTGAAGACAATCGACCGCCGGCCGGGGGAGACGTTCAGAATGAAATAGTAGCCATCCGCGTTGGTGACATTGCCCTGGCGGGTCCCCTCGACCACCACCTGGACCCCGGCCAGGGGCTGTCCGCTTTCCTTGTCCCGGACCGTACCCTCGATCTTGCCCACGTTCAGCTGGCCGAACAACAGCCCGGCGCTCAGCAGCATAAGCAGCCACAGGGCCGGGACCAGTAATGCTCCAGTACGGTGCATTTTTTTTCTTTCCATTTAATCCTCCTGACAATTCATGGGAACTTTCCGGATAAATTGTCGACAGTACTATGCAAGCTTCATTTCCCCTCCTTCGCCGGTACGGCCCGGTGGGTGTTGGGTTGAGTAAGGATCGCGGCTTCAGATCGGCTTGCGACTGTCCATGTCTGTCAGGACTGCTGTTACAAACGGGGAAAAGCTACTCGGTCAGGCCGCCGCCGGGGTGGGCCGCCCTCCTTTCGCTCTCCCCCTGTCCCAAGCCTCCGGTCCATCCTGGGGGATCAGATGGAAGACCATGGAAAACAGTGGTTCTTTGTCTGGACTTGGATAAACGGGTGCTGCGAGCGCACCCGATTCTGGGAGGTCTTTTGACAAGAAAGGTGCCAGGGAGAGGCCGGAAATTAAAAGGCTGTCATTGCGGTAATTGGATGATCGCTTTGCGGACCGGAGGAGAAAAAAGGCGTATCGGATTGAGTCACTGGCTCATTTTGAGCCGGATATTATCAATCCGGTCGGGCGGCGAATAGCAGAGGGAAAATCACCGGGAGGACTCGGGCAGCAAACGCTCTATCTTGCGGCGCAGGGAGCAGCGGGTCAGGCCGAGGAAAGCCGCGGTGCGGGTGATATTGCCCTGGTGCAGGTCGAGGGCTTTGCGTATCACCTGGGCCTCGACATCGTCCAGGCGCAGGCCCTCCGGCGGCAGAAGGATCGACAGGGCGTGCTCGGCGACCCCGGCGGCGGCCCCCCGCAGCGCGGGGACAGGCTTGCCGGAGAGCAGGAAATCCAGATGTCCGGGCTTGATCTCCTCGTCATCGTGCAGCAGCACCACCCGCTCGATGGTGTTTTTCAGCTCGCGCACGTTGCCCGGCCAACCGTGATCTTCCAGGATCGCCAGCGCCTGCGGGTTGATCGAGCGGAAACGCAGCTTTTTCTGACGGGCCAGCTGTTCCAGGTACATCTGGGCCAGGGGGCCGATCTCCTCGCGACGCTCGCGCAGCGGCGGAAGGTAGAGCCGGCCCACGTTCAGCCGGTAGAACAGGTCCTGACGGAACCGGCCGCTCTTGACCTGGCGCTCCAGATCTCGGTTGGTGGCGCAAATTACCCGCACATCGATCTCGATCTTTTTCAGCCCGCCCACCCGGAACAGGTTTCTCTCCTGCAGGACCCGCAGCAGCTTGGGCTGCAGATCCAGGGGCATGTCCCCTATCTCGTCGAAAAACAGGCTCCCCCCCTGGGCCAGCTCGAACTTGCCTTTCTGGCCCTCCCGCCTGGCCCCGGTGAACGCTCCGCCCTCGTAGCCGAACAGCTCGCTCTCGAACAGGCTGGGCGAGATCGCCGGGCAGTTGATCGGCACTAACGGGGAGCTCACTCCCCCATCCCCGTAATGGATGAGTCGTGCGATGATCTCCTTGCCAGTGCCGGTCTCGCCCTCGATCAGCACCGAGATCGAGCGTTCGCGGTGCAACTTGCGGGCGGTGTCCACCACCTGGCGCATCGTGTCCGAGAACACCCCCACGCCCTCCAGGCCGACTACGCCGGCGTAGGCGCTCTGGAGCTGTTCCAGGCGGGACTGGGTCTCGCGCGTGGCCTCCCGGACTTTCTCGCTGAAATGGTGGGTCAGCTCGTAGTTTTCCTTGATCAGGGCCTGGTGCTCGGTCACCCTCTCGATCACCGCGGTGAGCTCGTCCAGGTCGATCGGTTTGTTCAGATAGTCGTAAGCCCCGGCCCGCAGGGCGGAGACCGCGGTGGACATGTCGCCGTGGGCGGTCACCAGGACCACATCCGCGGCCCGGCCCTGGGGCAGCTCTTTAAGCCTCTTGAGCAGCTCGATCCCGTCCATGCCCGGCATGCGGATATCGCTCAGCACCATCTGGTAGGCTTCGTTCCGGAAAGCCTCCAGGGCCTGGACCGCGCCGCCGCAGCAGGTGACATGGTGGCCGAGCTGGCTTTCTATGTGCACGCTCAGGGCGTCGCGTCCCAGCGGCTCGTCATCGACAAACAGTATGCGCATAGCTTAGCCCCGTCCTCAATCCACGTTTACAAGCGGAATCTCGACCGTGAACACCGCTCCGCCTGCGGCCGAGTCCGACACCCGCACCCGCCCGCCGAACTCCTCAGCGAAGCGCTTCACTATCGCCAGGCCAAGGCCCATGCCCTGCTCCGGTTTCCGGGTGGTGAAAAACGGGTCGAACAGCTTTTCCCGCAGTTCGGCCGGCACCCCGGGGCCGTTGTCCTCCACTGCCAGACAGGCCACGCCATCCACCTGGTACAGCCTGATCCTGATCTTCTTGTCCCGGCCAGCCACCGTATCCAGGGCATGGATCGCGTTGACCATCAGGTTCAGCACAATCTGCTCGGTGTTGATCTTGTTGGCCTGGACCAAAATGGACTTGTCCTTTTCATCGAGAGCGAGATTTATGCCATGCGAATCAAGCTGACCGCGGATCAGGAGCAAGGCGCTGTGCACAGCCTTGTTCAGGCTGATTATCTCGGTCCGGCCTCCACCGGGTGAGGCCCAGTAGGAGCGCATCTGGCTGATTATCCTCGAAATGCGGCCCACGCTTCCCGAAATCGACAGGAGCAGTTTCTCGTATTGCTCAGGGATCAGGCCCGCATTTTTCCGGAGCCAGAAAAGCACCGTGTCCGAAACGGCCTTGATATCGTTGAGCGGCTGGTTGATCTCGTGCGTTATCCCGGCCGCGATCACGCCGATGGAGGCCAGACGCGAGGCTTTCTCGGCCATCTGGATCGACTCCCCCTGCTTTTTCTCAGCCTCCAGGCGGGCCTGGAAATGGCAGAACCGCTCCCAGGCGCTGGTTATTATGTCGGTAGCGGTCTGGAAAAACTCGATTTCCTCCGGTTTCCAGTCGTACCTCTCCCGGCGGCCGAAGCAGACCAGACGGACCACCTGCCCGGAAATCAGCACCGGGAAGATACAGATCGAGCCCAATTCACGCGCCAGGAAGAAATCACGACGGTCCGGCTCCATCACGCGGACATCCTCAGCCACGAAACACCCGCTCTGCCTGATCCGCTGCAGCAGCCAGGGGGTGAGGGCGAAAGTTTTCTCGGACCCCTCCGAAGCATCCGGCGCACACTTTTCACCACCGTCCTGCTCCGCGGCGCCGCTCAGGACCGGGTCAAGCAGGAAGACCTCATCCAGGCCCATACGCTCGCTTATCGCTTGCATGATTTCCTCGACCGCGGCCTGGAACGAGACGGCCGAACTCATGCGCGAGGCTATCGCGGCCAGAAGGCTCTGGTGCTTGAGCATGACCTCCAGGCTCGAATGCTGCCGCTGGAGGTCGCGGGTGCGCTCTATCACGAGCTTTTCGAGCAGGACATGCCGGTGGACCGCATAGCCCAGAAGGATCATGATCACCGCGCCGCCAACCGAGATTATGATCTGGAAACCGAGTTCCCGGTACCAGGGCACGAGCACGGTGAACCCGAACCCGGCCGGCTCGGGAGTGACATTCAGATTGGCGTCAATGGCCCGGACCTCGAAACAGTGCGGGCCGTAGGGCAATTTGTTGTACACGGCCACGTTACCGGGCTTGAACTGCGACCATTCGCCGCTGTCCAGACGGCAGGAGTACAGAAGGCGCTCGGTGCGGGTCTGTTTCCAGCGGTCCGCACCGGAGAAAATTAGCCGCACCTCACCATCCGGCGGGGTCTCGCGCAGGTTTTCGTTCTCGGGCACGAACGTCAGGGGCGGGTCGCTGTCCGCCTCGGGATGGTAGAGGCTCAGGCCGCCGATCGTGCCGGCCCAGACCCGTCCGCGGCTGTCCTGGAAGATCGAGAAGACCGCCGTATTCGGCAGCCCGTCCTCGGTGGAGTTGGTGACCCAGGCGCCGTCCCTCCAGCGGTGGATGCCGTTGCCGCTGCCGACCCAGACTGTCCCGTCCTTGCCCCTTACTATCGAGCTCACGCTGGCCAGGCCCGAGCGCACCAGCGACCAGCGCTCCCCGTCC
>CAYLSM010000158.1:0-10583 GCA_964386505.1 uncultured Gemmatimonadales bacterium | reverse complement strand
GTTATCCCCTCCTCGATCTGTATCCGGTAGGCCTCCTCCAGCACCTGGCCCAGGCGCGGCCCCGGTTCTATCAATCCAAGCAGGTGCCTTCCCTTTAGCACCGGCTTCTCCGGCTCGCGGCTCACCCGCGCCCGCCCGCTCATCTCGCGGAACCAGTCCACCATCTCGAAATCCCGGGTCAGCGGCGCACCGCCTGCCGGGTTTGTCCCCCGGCCATCGGCCAGGGCCAGCGCGGCCAGAAGCTCCAGGTCGGCCTCCGGGGCGAGCTTGAGCGCCAGGCGCTTGAACGCCTTTTCCGAGGACTGGTTCTGGTGGAACTGCAGGGGTTTCATGTGCTGGGCTATGAGCTTTACCGCGCCCTCGGCCACGCGCTGCGAGCGCAGCAGGCCCCGCAGGAACGGGCCGGCCAGGCTCTCGCTCTCGCGGTCATGCTCCGGGCTGCGAAGGTGGCCGCCCTCCTGGCGGGTGGTGGCGGGCTTGCCGCAGTCGTGCAGCGCCGCGGCCCAGAGGAGCATAAGGTCGCGCCCGCGCTCGCCCTCTCTCAGCGCCGCGGCGGCGTCAACCACCTGCAACGTGTGGGTCCAGACATTCCCCTCCGGGTGCCAGTCCGGGTCCTGGGGCGTGGCCGGCGTGCCGGCCAGAGGCGGCAGCACCTCGGCCAGACGGCCCACGCGCTGCACCCAGGCCAGGCCCAGGCTGGGGCGGGCGGCCTCCAGCCACAGACGGTTGAATTCCTCCTCCACCCGCTCGCGGGCCACGGTGTGTATCTCCATCCCGGCGCAGAGAGAGTCCAGTTCCGGGTCCGGGGTCATCTGAAGGCGCGCGCAAAGCTGCATCACGCGGTAGAAACGCAGCGGGTCCTCCACGAACAGCGACCGGTCCGGGGCGCGCAGGACGCCCTTTTCCAGGTCCGCCTGCCCGCCCCAGGGATCGACCAGTTCGCCCGTGAGGACATCTTTCAGCAGGGCGTTCACGGTGAGGTCGCGCCGTCGGGTGGCCTCGCGGAAACTGAGGTGCGGGTTGATCGCCACGCGGGGGTGACGGCCCGCGCTGTCGCGCCGGGGCAAAGTCCAGTCCACATCCAGGCCGGCAGCGCGCAGCACGCCGAACTGACGGCCGACCAAATCAACCCGCCCCGCGGTGGACAGTATCTCCACCAGGGTGTCCGGCTCCAGGCCGTAGACCTCGATATCGATATCCTTGGGCTCGCGGCCCAGCAGGCTGTCGCGGACATAACCGCCCACAAAAAAGGCCCGCCCGCCGGATTCGGCTATCCGCTCGGCCAGGCCCTCGATCCGGTGCATTGTTTCCTCTGTCATCCGCATGGAAATTTGAGACACCCTTAACATTCAATGCTTTACGTAGGGGCGGACCCATGTGTCCGCCCGGGCGCACCCGCGTGTGCGCCCCTACATTTTAACATATTACTTCAAACCGCCCCCACGAAAAAAACGGCCTGCCCATGACGGTCCGATCTTAAGCCGAAGTGCATCCCTGCCCACTCAGCCGAAAATGTCCTGCCGAAGGCTCTGATACTCGTCGAAAAAACTCCTCTGTTCCAGGATCAGGATCAGGAAGCAGGAGAAAGCCACCGCGCCCAGGATCGCCAGCATGATCATAAGCTGGTAGCGGATCGCCTCCAGCGGCGAGATCCCGCCCAGGATCTGTCCGGTCATCATTCCGGGCAGGAACACGATCCCCATGCCGCTCATCGAGCTGAGCGTGGGGATGAGCGCGGCCCGGAACGCCGCGCGCAGCATGGGCTGGGTGGCCTCGCGCGCGGTGGCCCCCAGGCTCAGACGGGTCTCCACCACGGCGCGGCGGTCGCGCACCTCGTTGAAAAAGCGCTCCAGGGCCAGGGCGCAGCCGCTCATCGAATTGCCGATAACCATCCCGGCCAGCGGGATGAACCAGCGCGGCTCGTACCAGGGCCGCACCCGGATCACGAACAGGGCGGTGAACGCGGTGACCGTACCCACTCCGACCAGTATCGCCAGGAACAGTTTCCAGGTGAACCCGCGCAAGGCCATCCCGGTACGCGCGATCACAGTGCGCGCCGCGAAATAGACCATCGCCAGGAACACCGCGACCACCAGGTACCAGAGCGACAGACCGAACAGCCAGTTGAGCACGTAGCCCACGGCCAGGAGTTGCAGGCTCATGCGCAGGGTGGAGACAACGAGGTCGCGGCCCACGCCCAGACGCTTGCGCCAGACAATCAGCCAGACCGGGAAGACAATCGCATACCCGGCGGCCAGGCCCCAGAGGCTGATATCGTAGAATTGGGCGTTCACTGGCGCACCTCCAGGAAATGCCGCAGTTCGCTATCCGTGAGGCCGTGGGCAACTTTCTCCAGACGGCCCTCACGCAGAAGCAACTGGGTGGCGGTGCGGTCGATCAGGGGCTTGGAGTGGGTGACCAGCACCAGGCTGAGGCCGGGCCAGTGGCGGGCGAGGTTGTCGAAAACGCGCTCGGCGGTGACAAGGTCAAGCGCGGAGGTGGGCTCATCCAGCAAAAGGGCCTGCGGCTCCAGGGCCAGGGCCCGGGCGATCGCCACCCGCTGTTTCTCACCCCCGGAGAGGCGGGCGCTGTCGCGGTCCAGTATTTCGCGCGGCAGCTCGACCGCGGCCAGCAGATTGTCCAGGCGCTCGCCCGAGGGTGGCTTGGCCCCCTCCGCGGCCTCAAAGGCGAACGCCTCGGCCAGGTCCTCGCGCGCCGTGCGGCCAAGCAGCACCGGCTCCTGCATGACCAGCGGCAGACGGCGTCGCAGGGCGGTCACGCTGCGGCGCTCCGGCGGTGCGCCCTGGATGAGCAGGCTGCCAGCCGAGGGTCTAAGCAGTACTGAAAGAACCTTGAGCAAAGTGCTCTTCCCCGAGCCGCTCGGTCCGCTCACCGCGCTCCACCTGCCGGAGGGAAGGCTGAACCCGATGCCGCTCAGGAGACGTTTGCCGCCGGAGCCGGACACATCCACCCCTTGCAGCTCGAACAGCGGTGAATCTGTCATTCAGACCAGTCCTTCGAGACGGTGCCGTATGCGCAGGCGCTTGTTGTCATCCACGTGACCGCAGATTACCAGGGTGTCACCAGGATGCAGTTGCTCGTCCCGTCCCTGGAGCAGACGGCAGAGCCCCTCGCGGCAGAGGGCCAGAATTTTCACGTTGAACTGGGCGGAGATTTCCTCGGCGCTGGACGGGTGCGCCAGGCAGACCTGGTCAAGACGGTACTGCTGGTGGATCATCCCGCTCAGGACCCGGTTTGTCAGGCGGTTGGTCACCTCACGCAGCATGCGCACCGCACCTACTCGCCCCACGAACACCGGCACCGCGCCGATCCGGTGGTAATGCTGCTCCATGTCGTCATCCACCGCCCGGACCACCCGGTGCAGCGAGGTGCCGACAAAGTCCAGGCCGATGGCGAAATTGATCTCATCGGCCGGGGTGACAATCGCTACCCTGTCATACTCGTCCATCCGGTAGTTATCCGGATCGCCTTGGCCCACTACCCAATGCGCGGCCTCCTCGCCGTAATGACGGCGCAGTTGCTCGATCTTGGCGGCCTCCGGCTCGACCAGGGTCAGATCGCGCCGGGTGGCCAGAATCTCGCCGATCACCGCCTTGCCGATAGTCCCGCCGCCCAGCACCAGGAAACGGTCGGTGCGGCAGGGCATCCAGGCTGCCTCCATCCTGGATGGCAGAGGTTCGGAGGTCTCCCCCTCGCGTGGCTCCAGGGTCAGGCATTCCTGACCGGCGTATTCGCTGGCGCTGAAATCCATACTCCCGTCTTTCACCACCGCCAGGACCAGACCCTCATGCGGCTCATCCGGGGCGCGCAGACGGAATTCGAGCGCGCTTTTATCCGGGAAGACAAAGCGGTCGAGGAACTCGGTCACATGGGGACGGATCAGGGTGGAGACTATTTTCAGCCCGCTCATGAAATGCGGTGCGATCGGCTCCACGCCGATACGCTTGAATCGCGGCAGGACCGAGTGGTCACCAGAGTAGGAACTGATCACCCTGACCCGGTTTTCGAGCATCGCCCCGAGCAGGATGTTCTTCTCATCGTCCTTGAACAACGTATAGGCCCCGGCCGCGACCTCCGGGTGCAGAAGGTCGACCGTCTCGCTGCTGAACGGCTTTTCGGGGATGTAATTCAAGTCCTTGTAACGTTCCCTGAACGCAGTGACCAGCTTGCGGTCATCGCTGATCAGGAAAAACTCGTGGCTGCCGCCCAGACCCTGGATGATCTTGTTGATAAGCTCGCGGTCATCCCCGAAGATCAGAAGGTGCCCGCTGGCGCGGCTCACCCGCCTTTTCATCCGCTCGATCTGCTTGCGGTTGAATACCTCATCCACCACAAAACGGGCATAGATGTGGGCGCTCAGCACGATGTAGCGGGTGAGAAGGAAACCGCCGATCAGAATGGTCACCAGACGGATGATCTGGGTGCCTGCGAAGCCCTCGTCCGAATAGCCGATGGTGGCGAAAGTTATCCAGACGAAGTACAGGCACTCGATCAGTGTGCGCGGGGTGCCCTGAATGATCTGGATCAGGTAATAGACAAATCCGAATGCCAGGAGGATGACAGCGAAGCTGAACAGGAGAATGACGAAAAGGTTGACTGTTTCCGCGATCTGCGCGCGCTCGTCCCAGAACAGCCGCAGACCTAGTTCCCAGATTCTTTTCATCCGGCTTTGTTTCATCAACAGGGGGTCCTTTTCTTTTTCAAAGCCGTTTCAGATTTTGGCTTCCAGGGTTTTGAAAAAGTCGCCCAGGTCCAGGTTGCCGCCGCTCACTATCAGGCCCACGCGAAGGTTCGCCCCGCCGGTCACCCGCCCGGCCAGAAGCGAGGCCAGTGGCACCGCCCCCGAGGGTTCGACCACCAGTTTCATCCGCTCCCAGAGGAAACGCATCGCATCCAGAATCTCCCACTCGCTCACCCGCTCTATTCCCTCCACCAGGGAGCGGATCACCGGAAACGTCAGGCTGCCCAGTGTGGTGCGCAGCCCGTCGGCTATGGTGTTGGGGTCCTCCTGCGGAATGATCCGTCCGGCCTCGAATGACTTGTATGCGTCATCCGCGCCCAGGGGCTCGACTCCCAGGACGCGGATTTTTTTGTTCAGACCGCGTGCCGCCACGGCGCTGCCGCTCAGCAACCCTCCCCCGCCCACCGGAGTGAGCAGAACATCCAGCGTCCCGGCCTCCTCGATCAGTTCAAGGGCGGCTGTCCCGGCCCCGGCCATCACCCGCTCGTTGTTGTACGGGTGCACCAGGGTCAGGCCCCGCTCGCGGATAAGCTGGTCGGTGGTGCTTTCGCGCGCGGCCAGGTTATTCTCGCACATCACCACCTCGGCGCCGTAACCGCGCACCGCCTCCTTTTTGACCGCAGGGCTGCCGTGGGGCATCACGATCACGGCTTTAACCCCAGCGATCCGGGCAGCCAGCGCCAGGGCCTGGGCGTGGTTGCCGCTGGAGTGGGTCACCACCCCGGCCTTGCGCTCATCGGGCTTCAACTGCGCCACCGCGTTGAAAGCCCCGCGGAACTTGAACGCCCCGACACGCTGAAAATTCTCGCATTTGAGGAACACCCGGCAGCCGCAGCGAGAGTTCAGGGTCCGTGAGGTCATCACCGGAGTTCGGTTGGCCGCTCCAGCCAGTCTTACCGCAGCTTTTTTCACATCCTCCAGGGTCAGCATTCTATCTCCGGCTGGTAGTCAGGGAACAGTTAAACCTTCCGGGAAGCCAGGGCTCTCCGGAACAGTGGGTCCGGCACTGTATGTATGTATTTTAGCACCCGAGCCGCGGGTTGTAAACAGATGAAAGCAAAACCCGGGTTTTAAACTTGCATCCATCTGGGTCTCGCTGTAATTTCTGGTTCGTTCATTGTCACGGAAAAAAGACCGAATTCCAGCCCTTTCGGCAGACACGCAACAGAATCGGGAGGCCAGATTGAGCCAGGAAACAGGCAACGTTCAGGGTGAGTCCCTGGATTCTTACGGCTACAAACAGGAGTTCAAGCGGGTGCTCAAACTGCGCCACCTGGTGATGTACGGGCTGGCCTATGTGACCCCCACGGCGCCGTTCCCGATGCTGGGAATCGTGGCGATAGCCACCCTGGGCCACCTGGCCTCGGTCTACATCGTGGCCCTGTTCGCCCTGATCTTCACCGCCACCAGCTACGGCAAGATGGCGGCCCGGCACCCGATAGCCGGCAGCGCCTACTCCTACTCCACCAACGCGATCCATCCGCACGTCGGGTTCATCGTGGGCTGGGCCCTGTTCCTGAGTTATCTCCTTCTGCCTCAGCTTAGCGTAATCGCCGCCCGTGACCTCTGCCTCCAGATATGGCCCTCCGTACCCAGTTGGTACTGGATCGTCTCTTTCGTGGTGGCCATGACCTTCGTGAACTTCTTCGGCATCAAGGTGACCGCCTGGGCCAACACCCTGATGACCGGGGCGATGATCCTGGCAGCGATCCTGTTCGTAATCCTCGCGGTGATGGCCCTGAACCACGGCGTGGGGGCCGGGACTCTCTGGTCCACCCTGCCGTTCTACAACCCGGCCACTTTCAGCTGGAACCTTCTGATGGCCGGCACGGCCACGGCGGTTTTCTCGTACGTGGGGTTCGATGGTGTCTCGACCCTGGCCGAGGAGGTGGAGAACCCGCGGGTTAACATCGGCCGGGCCACTTTCTGGGTGGCGATCCTCTGCGCCGTGATTTTCGTAACCGTGGCCTACCTGGCCCAACTGGTCTGGCCGGACTACAGCGCCCTGCCGCGCGATGTCGGCGCGGTGCTGATAATCTCGCAGGCCATCGGCGGGGCCTGGTTCAAGATGTTCATCTTCATCATCATGATCGTGGCCGGGCTGTCCTGCGCCCTGGCCGGCGAGGTCTCGGCCGCCCGTCTGCTTTACGGCATGGGCCGCGACGGCGTGCTGCCGAGGAAGTTTTTCTCCTATGTCAGCAAAAAATACCAGATACCGACCTACAATCTGCTGCTGATTGGGGTGGTCTCGCTGTTCCTGGCTTTCCTGATGAATTTCGAGATCGCGGCCCAGGTGCTCAACTACGGCGCGTTCATCGGCTTTTTCTCGGTCAACCTGAGCGTGATCTGCGAATATGCCATCCGGAGACGGCCCGAGAAATTCGGCCTCTGGGAGGTGGTGCGGTTCATCCTGATGCCGCTCATGGGCATGGCTGTGATAGCCTGGGTGTTCTATAATCTCGACCCAAGTGTAAGAAAATATGTCAGTTACTGGATGCTGGCCGGCATTGTCTGGTATCTGATAATCACGCGCGGGCTCAGACGCAGCCTGAAAATGAAACTCGAATAACTACCAGCGGGGTGGTTCGGCCGAAAGCCTCCCGGGCCTTGCGTTCCGGGAGGCTTTCGTATATGGAGATAGTATGAGTGGAATGCTGCCTGTACTTTTTATCGCGGTCGGCCTGGCGATGGATGCGCTGGCCGTGGCGGTGGGCCTGAGCCTGCGCATCCGCTGGCGCTCGCCGCGCCAGTTTTTCAGGCTCTCCTTCCATTTCGGCCTGTTCCAGTTCCTGATGCCGCTGATCGGCTGGTTCGCCGGGGCCAAGCTGCAACGCTGGATCGAGCCGGTGGACCACTGGGTGGCTTTCGGCCTGCTCGGGATGATCGGGCTGAAAATGATCCGCGAGTCTTTCGGTTCCCATGAGGAACCGACCGGGATGGGCGACCCGACCCGCGGGCACTGGCTGATCCTGCTGGCCGTGGCCACGAGTATCGACGCCCTGGCGGTGGGAGTGAGCCTGCCGCTCATCACGAGCAATATCTGGTTCGCGGCCCTCGTCATCGGGCTGGTGGCGGCTGGTCTGACACTGGCCGGGATGTATTTCGGCAACCGGATCGGCGCCGGGCGCGCCCGCTGGCTCGAGGTGGCCGGGGGGGTGATCCTGATCGGGATAGGGCTCAGAATCCTTATTCAGCACATCGGCCTGACCCTGCCCGGATAGGCTACTGTCCGCCTGAAAGCAGCTTCAACAGGTCCAGCAGGTCGAATATATCCGTCTTCCCGCTGCCGTCCACATCCGCGCAAACACCGCCCTCTTTTGTCCCGGACAGAATCTTGAGCAGCTCCAGAAGGTCGAAAGCGCTCCGGCGGCCGTCCCCGTCAAGGTCCCCGGTCAGGAGGCAATAATGCGAGGCGCCGAGGCTGACCGGCGCGCTCTGCGCCAGGAGCGTAATCCCGCTCAGGTCGAGCGGGGCGAGGTCGCCGCTCAGGCTGAGCAGACCCAGGCTGAGATGCACGCTGTCACGGGCGGTGCGGCCTACCGGCCGGAATGTCAGGTGGAACAGGCTGTCCCGGGTCAGGTATCCATCCTGGCGGGTCCCGCTGACCGTGAGCCGCCCGGCTTTCACCTGGGCGGTGTCGATTCGAATACGCAGGTCATCGCTCAGACGGCCCAGGGAGTCCAGGCGCAGCTCGGGGCTGAGCGCCTCGGCCGGGAACTGCAGGCTGAACGAGAACTCCCGCAGCGCCTCTGCCGAGCCGCTCAGGTCCGCAGCCACTGTGTAGACCAGGCTGTCGCTGATCACTCCGGCAGCGGGCTCCACGCTGGCGGCCAGACGCACCGAATCGCGGCTTATCCCCAGCACCCGCCGCACCGCGCCCACCGCGTTCGCACGCCCGTAGCCGAACAGGTTGTCTGGCAGGGCGCCGGTGGCGCTGTCTGAGGTGGCGGTCTCGGTCAGAATCTTGCGCAAGGCGGTGTTGTCAAGGCTCGGGTCGGCCTCAAGCAGAAGGGCTATGAGGCCGGCCACATGGGGCGCGGAAAAGCTGGTCCCCTGGCTCACCGCGTGGATCGAGTCCGGGGTTAGCATCAGATAGGGGTAGGCTGTCAGGGGACTGCGGAAAATGGAAAGTGTCTCGTTCACCGGGTCGGCGGCCCGGCTCAGGGCCGAGACCACCCACTGGCCGGGCGCGCAGAGTTCCGGTTTTTGCACCCCTTTGCGATTGGGGCCGGCGCTACTGAACGTAGCCAGACGGCCGAGGGCCGGCGCCCCGCGCAGCGCCGCACCGCTGCCTCCCGGCGGGTCGAGCGTGGTGTAGTCGTCCCGCGCCACATAGGCGCCCACGGCGATAATGTCCGGGTGCGCGGCCGGCGATTGCACCGTGCCCGACTGGGTGTAGTAGTTGCGGAACGCGGTCTGTACCCAGCGGCTTCCATACAGATAGGCATCGAACTTACCCTTGGTGGTGCGCAGACCTATTTTCCAGACCCCGCTGCGGATTGAATAGAAAGTGGTGTGGAGCGGATCCGGCTTGAACCAGGACGCATCCAGCAGGGAGATCGAAACCAGACGGTTGCCGTTCTGTGGCTCCACTCCGCCGTAAGCATTGTTAACAGTAATCTGCCCATCCCGGGTGATCCCGGCGGAGCTGCCCATCCCATACCCGTCTGCGAAAGGTCCGTAGGCACTGTCGCGGGGAGAGACCACGGTGACAGAGACGCCCGGATTATCGTCACTCAGCCAGGCCTCGAAATAAACCTCGTTCATGGAACCGCCCATCCCGACTAAAACATTGATCTCCAGCCAGACCACGCTGTCCGGTTCCTGGCTGAAATCCCCGGTGGCGTGCACCCGGTCGACCCGGGAGTTTCCGGCTGCGGCCACCACCGCCCGCCCGCTCTTGCCAGGTGCAACCAGCGCCGCGAGATACTCGTCCAGGTCATCGGTCCCGTCGTGCGCCCCCGTGCTCCCGCCCAGGCTCAGGTTGAGCACATAAGGCTGTCCGAGCGCGTGGGCCACGGAGTCCACGAACCAGGCGCCGTTCATGATAGCGGCGTCGGTCAGGCTCGAATCGTGTGGTGTCGCGGTGACTTTGACAAACACTATGTCCGCGCCGGGGGCAACCCCGCCATAGGTCACCTGGCTGGCAGGCGCCCGGAAGGCGGACCCGGCGGCAACAGCGGTCACATGCGTGCCGTGGCCGAAATAGTCCCGCTCCCGGATCACACCCTCCCCGGCGAGCGCCTTGCGGATCATGCCGCGGGTGTAGAGGATACTGCCGAACGGTCCACGGTCGCCCAGCTCCTCGTATTTCTTGTATTTAAGGGAGTCGCTCAAATCCAGAATGTAGAGGATGCGGCTGGTCCCGTCCTCGCGGATGAAATCCGGGTGGCTCCAGTCGATGCCTGTGTCCAACACGCCGACAATCACTCCCTTGCCGGTCACTCCCAGCCGCGGCTGGACCCGCTCGGCGCGGATCGAGGCCAGGCATTCGTCGTCATTCAGATGGTAGGCGCGGGGCAGGCGGATACGGGAGACAGCCGCGCTGGAGGCCACCTCCTGCAGGCGGTCCAGGCTCAGTTCGGCCACGGCGATCCGTCCGCTGCGGGTCAGCACCGTGAGTCCCACGGGCGGCTCGGACTGCTCATCGGCAAAGCGCACGATCACCCGTTGGCTCTCCCGGGCGGCGCTCAGGCGGGTGGCGGTGGAGTTCATGGTTCCTGACCAGCGCAGCCCCAACCGCGGGTCGACCTTGGCCTGCCAGAGAGTGTCCGGGGACTGGGCGTAAGCTGAAACTATGAGAAGGCACAGAAACAAAAGG
>CAYLSM010000157.1:0-10664 GCA_964386505.1 uncultured Gemmatimonadales bacterium | reverse complement strand
ATTCTCAAGCGGGAAGCCGCCGCGGCCTGTGATGTGCCCGGCGTGGCGGAGCAGGTCTAACCTCCCCCCTTGGAAAAGGGGGATTGAGGGGGATTTATATGAAACGCCTCATCTTCATCTTACTGCTCCTCGCCGCCTGCGGCCGCTCGCCGGTCGAGCCGGAGCTTGCCGTCGATATCTGTGTCGACACTTTCGGCCCCCACGGCGGCCGGACTTATACCTTTTACGCCGGCGACTCGATCATCATTCGCCCCTGGTGGCCGGAAATCCGCGTGGACAGCCTGCCCGGAGGAGCATTGTGAGCACAAGAATCAGCGGGAAGCACGTGCAGACAGGCGGTGTTCTGTTGGAATCCGGCAGAGCGCGGGTCATAGACAATTCCCGCGAGCTGGCCCGCAAAGAAACCGCCCGCGAGTTCGCCGCCCTGGGCAACAGAAAGCTTGCTAAACATACCGCCACGGATGGCTCCGGCCGCACCATTTTCACCTTCATCGACTGAGCGGGAGAAACAGATGACAGAAACCGCCACACCGATTCTTTCCGACCTCGAACGCTTCCCGTTGCTGCAAGGGGAGGTTTCGATGCGCCTGACAAAGCTGGCTGGACTGGATTGCTACCTGCAGCAGCTTGCCGCGCTGGTTTTCTATGACGCGCTGCTGGCGAAGAATTCCATCGTCACGCCGGACTCGGTCAACATCAACGGCCGCGCGGTCCGTCCCGAGCTGATCGACTGCGCTGCCCGCGCGCTGGTATTGGCGCACCACCACCGGCACGGTGTGCCAGTCGATATAATGCAGGTTGAAAGCTACCAGCACGAGGCTTTTGTTTTGTTCCAGGCCAAGAACCACGATTACGGCGACGGGTTCAAGACTTACGGCAGCGTGGGTGTGATCATCCGGCTGCGGGATAAGCTCAAGCGCGTCCAGCAGCTCACGCGGGTCGAGGCGCGGGTCAAGAGCGAGTCCATCTGCGACACGCTCATGGATGCCTACAACTACTGCCTAATGGCCGTGCTGCTGATCGACGCGGGGATATGACCATGAAGACAATCAGCAAATATCTGGCCGTGCAGGAAGTGACCCGACGCCCGGACCTGAAAACCCGCTGCTGGTTCGTGTACAACGCCCGTCGGAATTTTTTGGGGAAGGTTAGTTGGGAGCGGCCTTGGCGGCAATACGCTTTTGTTCCGAACCCCCAGACCGTTTTCAGCCCCGGCTGTCTCGATGATATCTCGGCCTTTGCGCGGCGGCAAACCACCGAGCACCGGAAAGCGGTGAAAAATGCTCGAAACCTGGCTTTACAACAGTGCGGTTGACCTGCTGGTCCTGCTTGTAAGTTGGCTGGCAAGCCGTCTCGGAGGATTTTTGTGTAGAGGCACGGTGCACCGTGCCCGCCCGTAATCAAGGAATTTCGCATGCGCATGCTCCCGGCAAATATCTCTCATCCGGTCAATGTCTGGCGCGAAGGCGATAGAAGCGTCTGGATCGCCTGCAATGGCTGCGGACGGCGTCTGCGTTTGCAAGTGCTGCCCGCCGGACGGGAGCAGTGCCCGGACTGCCGCGAGCTGCATGATTACAACGTCGCCGGGCGAGATATTCCGTTCCGGCCCGCCGCGCCTGATCGCAGTTTGGCCCGGTATCTCAGACACCGGGAGATCGCCGTCATGACTGCCGAGATTCTGTCCGCGACAGAATCTCTCGGGTCCAGAGAAATCAGGTTTCTGCTCGATGCTATCGCGCGCGAAATCATCCGTTTACGGCGGGAGGCATAATGGGACTGCCGCCGATTGAAGACCGGTTCCCCTGCCCGCACTGCGGCAAGCCGATCCGCCTCTCCGAGGCAGCGGCCAAGGCCGATACGTTGCGTATTGAGGATCTGATGGCCGCGTTCGGACGCGACCGGGCGGTCGCCGAGTCATACCTGGCCTGTTTCGCCACCGCCACCGGCCGGGCCGTAGAACCGAAACGCCTGCGCCCTGTTCTGGAGGAACTGGTCGAGATATGGCGATCCAAGGCGTTCACTTTCCGGCGCAAGGTTTACACGGTCCCGGAGGGCCTGTTGCGCTCGATGCTTTACGAGATCGGCCAGCGGGTTGAGAAGCTGCGCGGGTTTAAAAATCACAACTATTTAAAGATCGCCATTTTGAATCAGCTCCCGAAATACGAGGCCGAGGCGGAACACCGGCACTACGAGAACCACCGCACCGGGGCCAGCCGTAAAGAGGAGGCTCCCGCCCCCGCGGTCAGGAAGCTGGTCGAGGATGTCGCGGGCAGCCGCAAGCCTGAAACCGCCGTTTCCCCGCCGCGTTCCATCGCCGCGAGCCTGTACCAGCGGCTCACTCCGGAGCAGCAGCGGGAGGCTGATCGGATATCTGGCCAGCGTCAGCGCAAGCCCGTGGAGCGTCCCGCCGATTACGAAGCCTCGCGCCAGAGGCTGATCGAGGATCTGCGCCGGGACGGCAAATCCGAGGCAGAAATTAACCGCCTGCTTCCGCAGGCATGACAACATAACACAGGAGGGAATCCATGCCACGCACGAAGGTTGAGAGCAATACGATCATTGCAAACGCCGACCAGGCCGATAATGCCCTGCGTCAGATCGGTGAGTTGACCATGCTCCGCGAGGCTGAGGAGCGGGATTATCAGCTCGCGGTCAACAATGCGAAAGAGGCGTTCAAGATGAAGGCGGCCCCGCTGGATGAGAAAATCAAAATGCTGGAGGTCGGTCTGCGCCTCTGGGCCGAGGGTGAACGCAAAAAGGAAAACTTTATCGCCCGCAAGTTTGTTTACGGCTCGATCTTTTTCCGCCAGAGCACCGGCCTGCGCACGCTGACTAAAATAACCTGGGCCAAGGCAGCCGAACTGGCCATGTCTGCCGGACTGATGAAGTACCTGAAAGTCACCTATGAAGTCAAGCGCGACGAACTGCGGATGTCCGATGTGCCAGACCAGCAGCTCGCCGCCTGTGGCATGGAGCGGTATTCTGAACGTCCTTTCTCCTTTGAGATTGACCGTGAACGATTCGACCGTATCGACAAGCCAACTGTCGCTCCCGGAGCCGCTCCCGCTGCCTGAGCCGGAGTCATCCATTTGGAGCATCCTGGCTCGCGAGGCCCGTGGCCGCGAGAACGCAATCCCGATGTCTGATCTCGCGGCGCACCTGGGCCTTTCCACCCGTGACCTGCAAGCCGCCGTACAGCGCTTGATTGCTGATTTCGGCAAACCGGTGGGATCAAGTTGCGGAAAGATCAATGGCTTTTATGTAATCATCGACCAGGCTGACCTTGATGCCACATTCAACAATCGCGTGCGCCGCGCTCTGAGCAACCTGCGGATAGCGTACAAGTTGAAACGGTCGCCCCAGGTCGCCGCGGCTTTGGGCCAGGTCAGCCTGCTCGATCCAGATCAAGACCCGACTACATCGACGTTTTCTATATAGTATTACCTTCACAAAGGAGCTTTAATGGACCGCCAGACACTTCTACAGATGTTCACCGCCGCCATGCGCCACCAACTCCAACACGGGGCCGCGGAGCATGGAGCCGAGACATGGCAATTCCTCACACCCAGAGATTGCGCCGAGCAATTAGCGCGGATCATGTGTAAAATCCGCCATGAAAATACCCATCCTCATGATGCTCTCACTCACCTGGTCAATCTCGCTAATTACGCCGCGTTCGCCTGGGCGCTGCTCCAGGACCTGCCCGGCAGAGACAATATCCTGGCAAACGGCTTGCCGGAGCCGCCGCTCAGTCTGGGCGAAATACAGCGCCGCATGGCCGCTTTCCAGGTCGGCAACAAGTTGGCCGGAGGCCCCGAGCTGATGGCCCTTGGGGTCATGGAGGAGTTGGGCGAGTTCGCCCACGCCCTACTCAAACACCGTCAGGGCATCCGCGGTTACGATGATCCGGCCAGGTTCGCCGCCGACGCCCGCGACGCCATCGGCGATTGTCTGATCTACCTCACCCAACTCACCGATGCCCTCGGCTGGGATTTGCAGGAGATCATCGAGGAGACTGTCACCCACGTCACCAAGCGCGACTGGGTCGCTCACCCAGAGGATGCCGACCAGGTCGCCGCTGCGGCCGAGAGCCTGGGGGCCGCAGAATGATTATCATCAGACCCTCGGTTTGTATTCTTTCCCCCGAATTCAAGGCGTGGCGGGATATACTACAAAGGATCGAGTTGGCGGGCCGGACCTGCTACCAGAGCGAGGAACACGCCTCCGCCGACTCGTATATCGGGTTTATCCAGCGTCTGATTGCCCGCGGCCATGAGAGCGTCCTGGAGCACGCATCCATGACAGCCCGTTTCATCTGCGACCGTGGGGTCAGCCATGAGCTGGTCCGGCACCGTCTGGCCAGCTACAGCCAGGAGTCCACGCGCTACTGCTGCTACAAGGATCAGATCACGGTGATATTACCCTGCTTCTGGCCGGAGGATAGTCACCGATATCAGCTCTGGGAAAACTTCTGCGAGCAGGCGGAAACGGCATATCTGGGTCTGTTGGCCTTTGGCGCTTCCCCCCAGGAGGCCCGCTCGGTTCTCCCTAACAGCCTCAAAACAGAAATTGTTATAACAGCCAATCTGCGCGAGTGGCGGCATATTTTCAGGCTACGCCTCAGTAAGGCCGCCCATCCACAGATGCGCGAGGTGATGTGGCTGTTGTTGAATCAAGTTAAAGGCGCGGCTGCCCCAGTGTTTGATGATATTAAGGTGGAGTTCTGAGCCATGCAAATCACGCGAGTGACGGTCCGTTATGGGGAGCTGCGCAGCAGCCGCAGCTCATTTTCCAACACCCGGTGGGAGGTCGAGCTGACCGCCGAGTTGGAGCCTGGCGATGACCCGGAGGTATCTGCTTATGAATTGCGCACCGAGGCTAAAGATGCTGTTAAACAATTTTTCGGAGATCCCGATGCCGGCCAGCGGGAGTTAAGATTAACGTAATTATTATTTTACCGGGAGTGAAGCAATGAGTTCTCGCGAGGTATTGAGCGCTGAAGAATATCGCAAAGCGCTGCTGCGCATCATCTGGTCCGGAGCACGCCGCATCGGCTGGGATTTTGATCCACGCTCACTCGCGCCCGAGCGCCTTTCCGGCCAACCCGGTGAGACATTCAGCCAATGCACCCTGGAGGAACTGCGCGGGGTGGCATACCAGCTCAAGCGCCTGGTGCCTGGGATATGGGTTCCATCCCCGCCGTTCGGCCTCTACCTGCGCGGGGCCACGCCGCACCAGCTCAATGCTATCCAGGAGCATTTGGGCCGCCAGTCATACCTGGTGGACCCGGCGGCGTTTTTCCGCGAGCGGCTAAAGGTCCGCAATCCGGAGGCCCCCACGTATGCGGAGGCCTGCCGTATGCTGGCCTATCTCAACTCCAAGCAGCGGAGCCTGCTATGCGCAAAACCCGCCTGAGCGAGATAGTACAGTCTCTGAATCCTGGTCTGCAGTCTGATATCCAGCAGGTGAGTAATCGGCTGGTGGACCCGGTGTCGGTATCTACTGCTGCAGCGTTGCTGCATATCACCGAGCGCCAGGTCCACCAGCTCTGTCAGGACGGCATACTGGATTTTGAGCGGCGGCCGAGGCGGAAGGTTTATAAGATTTCTCTAATCAAATACATTTTGAAGCGCCACGGCATGCACTACATTGAGGTCGATGATGATGCTATTCGCCCTCAAGAGTGCCTCGATATTTCTGTCAAATAGTGCAACCTGTTTTCAAAAATCATCTACAAGAAAGCTTTATCTCCTCCACATGATCGCCTTTTTTTTCGCAAACTATCAAAAGTTATTGTAGCTTTTCCCTCTGGTTATCGCGTTCTGGATCATCAGGTCGGGCGCACCGTGCAGCATGTTGTCCAGGTGTGTCCGGCTCTCGCGCAGCTCCTCCTCCTCGCGCCGGCGCTCGGTCAGGTCGATCAGGATACAGCGCAGGATACCCTCGCGCTCCTGTTCCAGACCCAGACAGCCGATCAGGCAGATCACCGGCGAACCGTCCGGACGGGCGAAATCCATCTCACGCAGAAGGTGGCTCTTCTCGTGGCCGCCGCCCGGTGGGCGCTGCTCCTCCCAGTGCAGGGCGATCTCCGGCAGCCGTGTCCCGATCAGCTCGCTTTCCGTGCGGCCCAGAATCGAGGTCACGGAGCTGTCGGCCCGCAGGATGGTGCAGTTCTGGTCCAGCTCCAGCCAGCCGAAAAGGTGCCCCTGGGACAGTGTCTCGGGCGGAGGTCCGCAGCTTTCGGACCCGGACGGTTGGATACCGGGTGTTTGAAAGCTTGCAAAGGTGCGGGAGTCAGGGCTTTTCAAGGTGGATTTCCGGTCTTTCATGGCGGCTTTTCAGGGAATCGGGGTCAGTGTACATAAGAATTTACCTGCAGGCGCCACAGCCAGTCAAGCAACCGCGGGGTTGTCGGCGCTAAAGGATTCCCTTTCCGGTATTTTCAACCCATCCGGCAAAAAAGTCAATGAATCCGTTTTGCGGCGTTCAGGCTGGACTTTCGCCGCGGGCTGGATTATCGTTCTTCATTGCGGCCTCGATCCAGGACAACATATCTGGATTGACTTTAAACCCGGAAAGACTTTGGAGACTATAATGCGACTGGCGATGCTTGCCACTTCCTGCGGACCCGTACCGGCGGTGCGCCTTCCGGATGGATTCTATGCCCCGATTGCCTCAGCCGGCCCATGGAGAGACCTGGAGGAATTGCTCCAGGCCGGAGAACCGGCCCTGGCGCGGGTGCACGCCGCCCTGGAACGGGGCGACCTGACCGCCATGCCCGGAGCGAAACTTGTACGCCCGCTCAGCCATCCCGAAAAGATCATGTGTATCGGAAAGAACTACCGCGACCACTGCGCCGAGATGAAATCGCCCCTGCCGGAGCGGCCGGTGCTGTTCGCCAAGTACCCCAGCAGCCTGGCCGGGCCGGAGGATGAGATCGGTCTGCCCGCGGTGAGCACGATGGTGGACTGGGAGGCCGAGCTGGCCGTGGTGATCGGCCGCTCCTGCCGCAACGTGAGCGCGCAGGAGGCCCTGGAATGTGTGTTCGGCTACACCTGCGCCAACGACCTGACCATGCGGGATGCCCAGAGCCAGGACGGCCAGTGGGTGCGGGCCAAGAGCCCGGACGGGTTCTGCCCGCTGGGACCGGCGCTTGTCTCCGCGGATGAGGTCGACGATCCGCAGGCGCTGGACATCCGCCTGAGCCTGAACGGCAAGGTGATGCAGAGCTCGAACACGCGCGAGATGGTGTTCGGCGTGGCCGAGCTGGTGAGCTACCTGTCGCGCACCATGACCCTTAAGCCCGGGGATGTCCTTCTTACCGGCACTCCGCCGGGTGTGGGCGCCGGGCGCGACCCGCAGGTGTTCCTCGCCCCCGGCGACCGGGTGGTGGTGGAGGTGGAGGGCCTGGGCGCCCTGGCCAACGTAATGCGCGCCGAGGAGTAGGCTGTTCTGTCGTTATGCTTGGTTCGAAACGGCAGACTGTTCTGATTTGCAGGGTCACGGCGTGCCGTGTCCGATATTGGCGTTTGTTCTCTTGGTTACGGCCAAGAGAACCAGAAGCCAAGGGGGGCCGTAAACTCGCCCGGGCATCCTGGTTCTTTGAACCCGTGGTGTGAACGTGGTTCCTGCACGCTGCCTTCACTGCCGGGCGGCGCTGTCGCTGATCGCCCACCGGACCGCGGGCGCTTTGCCTTCGTACTGTGTGCGCGTGGTTTCTACTTCGCTCCTTTGTCGAGGCTCAGACATACGGCCTCCCGGCGGCCTGTGGCCGCGGGTGGTAAAAGCCCCCGAAGCACAACCTTCACGCGGCCCATCGGGCCGCAGTTTTTGTCTTTTGGGGGCCGTGCCTGTCCGAGCCTGCAACGAAGGCAGCGTGCAATCGCGCGTGAAACACCAAGGCAGGAAGTATCCAGCGGTTTGGCGGCGATTCGCGGCAGCGCCGCCGCTACACTACTGCAGCGGTATCAAAGCTTCGGGAACACCACTGGTTGAATGAGAGATGTAGTGTGGACGAGTTCACGGCCCCCGCTGGCTTTGCTTCTTTCGCCGAAACGAAAGAAGAATAAAACTTTGAATCTCCTTTTATAAACCAGCCGTGGCGTATTGGCACCGGAAAGCGCGGTACGTAAATTGCACGGCAAAAAGCCGTTCCGGGACGCGGCAGCGCAACGGCCTTGACAATTAACATATTTGCTTGCAATTTTTACTTTTAGCGAAAAACCGTTTCCGATAACGAATGAGGATCGATGCGGTCAGGGCAGAGTGAGGAAAACCGGACCGAGAGCCGTTTGCACCGCGTGCAGTCGATCCGCCACCTGACCGACCAGGTGTTTGTCCTGCGTGTCGACCGTCTGGAGGTCCCGGCCGTGGCGGGCCAGTGCGCCACCCTGGGCACGTGGGGTTCTGGGCTCAACCGCGAGTACTCGATGTACGGCGGCCATGACGATCCCTGGTTCGAGTTCCTGGTGCGCGAGGTGGAGGACGGCCAGGTCTCGCCGCGGCTCAAGCAGCTCGCTTCCGGTGACCCGGTGGAGATAGACGGCCCCTACGGGCGGTTCGTGATCGAGAAGCCCGAGGACCGCTCCCGGCGCTACCTGTTCGTGGCCACGGGAGTGGGGATCGCCCCGTTCCACAGCTACCTGGCCAGTTTCCCCTGGCTGGATTATCGCCTGATTCATGGAGTGCGGCTCGCCTCCGAGTGCTACGACCGCGGGCACTACGCGCCGGAGCGCTACACGGCCTGCCTGTCCCGCGAGGACGGGGGCCATTTCCGCGGCCGGGTGACCGACTACCTGCGCGCCCATCCCGCCGATCCGGAGTGCTACTGCTACCTCTGCGGCAACAGCGAGATGGTGGCCGAGGCCAGCGAGATCCTGCGCGGTCAGGGGGTGAACGGCGACCACCTGTTCACCGAGGCCTTTTTCTGAAATCAAGGGCCGGGGACTGGCGCCCCGGCTGCGGCGGCAGCGGCCGTATAAGGACCGGCACTGTCCGCGCGGCTCATATATATGAGGGAGTTCCCAGATGAAAGTGGCGATTTCATATCCGCCCATTGTCAACACGCGGGGCCAGAAAGCGATGGTCTCGCAGAACCGCAACGTGCAGTTCTTCAAGAAACCGACCTACCTGCTGCCGGTGATCCACGCCCAGGCCGCCACCTGGCTTCGCGACCTGGGGGTCGAGGTGCGCTGGGATGACGGGAACGCGCAGGGCAAAAGTTTCGACCAGTGGTACAGCGATCTGCTCGCCTGGGAACCGGACATCGTGGTGTTCGAGAGCACCACTCCGGTGATGAAATTCTACTGGCGCCTGACCGACCGTCTGAAATCCGACCGCCCGGCCACGATAGTGATCATGACCGGGTTCCACTCCATGCGCCGCCCCCAGGAAACCCTGGAGAACAGCCGCGCGGATGTGGTCCTGCGCAGCAACCATGTAGATTTCGCCCTCAAGCGGCTGGTGCCCTACATTGCCGAGCACGACAAGTGGCGCCTGACCTGCGACATCGAGGGCCTCTGGATCCGCATGGATGACAACGATTTCCGCAACACCGGGAATTTCCGCCAGGTCGAGCCGCTGGAGAACAGCCCGGATGTGGACCGTGACCTGGTCGAATGGAAAAACTACGCCTTCGAGAACGGCAATTTCCTCCAGACCCCCGGCACCTACGCCACCAGCGTGATCCGCGACTGCATGTTCGGCAAGTGCACGTTCTGCCGGTACAACGGTCCGGACCTCACTTTCAGCATCCGCCCGGTCGAGCAGAGCCTGAACGAATACCAGCGCCTGATAGAGGATTACGGGGTGCGGGAGATATTCGATGACTCCGGGGTCTGGTACCGCGGCAAACAGGCCCGCGAGTTCGCCCAGGGGGTAATCGACCGCGGCTTGCACAAGAAAGGCGTATATTTCGGGTTCAACACCCGCTTCGCCTACCTGGACGAGGAAACGATCAAGCTGCTGGGCAAGGCCAATTTCCGGTTCGTGCTGATCGGGCTGGAGGCGGCGGATGAGGTCACTCTCCGCCGTCTGAACAAGGGCTACCTGCCCAAGCACATCCTGCCCAATCTGGAATGGTTCACCAAGTACGGCCTGCACCCGCACCTGACCCTGATGGTCGGCTACTACTGGCAGACCCGCGAGCAGCTCCGTCAGACCGTGGAGATGACACGCGAGATCATGTTCAAGGGCCTGGCCCGCACCCTTCAGGTGACTATCTGCACCCCGCTCGATTTCACCCCCTACCACCAGGAGTGTATTGACGCCGGGGTGATGCTGACCGAGGATTACGACGATTTCGACATGAGTAAGCTCATAGTCAAGACCCCGATCCCGCACGATGAGTACTACAAGGCCATCCGCGACCTCTACGGCGTGGCCCTCGACCCGCGTTTCCTGGCGCGACAGGTCCGGTTCCTGGCCTCGGGACGCAAGCGCGACTGGCAGTTCCTGTTCAGCTACGGCTGGCGGGCGCTGCGACGAGTGCGCAACCACATTTTCAACCTGACCCAGGCTCACAATGTCGGCCCCGGCGCGGGCAGCGGCGATGACAGCTGCAAGCCCACCCCGGTGGGCGCCTGCTGACTGGCTTTGAACATGGCTGAAAATCGAAAGGCCCGGAATATTCCCGGGCCTTTTTCTTTGCTGCCTGTCCTGTGCCG
>CAYLSM010000156.1:0-10731 GCA_964386505.1 uncultured Gemmatimonadales bacterium | reverse complement strand
GGTGTCGCGGCGGTTGACATCCGCATGGTAGCGTCCGCCCCAGCTGAATGTCTTGCCGCCCTTGACCACCGCGATACCGTCCAGGATCAGGTTCGAGCGGCGCAGGGTGCCCCACTGGGCCGCGGTCATGTCCTCGCCGGCCACCGCCACCAGGCAGACCGGGCTGAACAGGGAGGCGGCCACCGAAAAGTAGGTCCCGCTTCCGCCCAGGACCGCTTCGGCCCGGTCGGTGGGGGTCTCGATCGTGTCTATGCCGATCGTGCCCACGGCGACAATCGGCTCAGGGCTGGCCTGGCTCATGTATGAGGCTCCTTTCACATTTTTTCCGGTGCTGTTATTCCAAGCAGGCTCAGGCCCGCAGCCATGACCGTGCGCACGCAGTCGGCCAGGTAGAGACGGTCGCGCGAGAGGGCCTTGTCCTCGCTCACGATACGGTGACGCTGGTACCAGCCGTGGAACTTACGCGCCAGCTCCTCCAGGAAGAACGGAACGTGGTGCGGCTCCAGGGCGGCGGCGGCCACGGCGGCCAGGCGCGGGAAATCGAGAAGGTGCGCGATCAGCTCCAACTCCTCGGGCTCGACCAGGCGCCCGGGGCGGTAATCTTTCCACAGCCCGCGGTCGCCGTCCCACACCCCGGCCTCGGCCGCGGTGGGAGCCAGCGAACAGATCCGCGCGTGCACGTACTGGCAGTAGTAGACCGGGTTCTCGTTGCTCTGCTTGCGCGCCAGGTCGAGGTCGAACACCAGGTGGCTGTCGGCCTTGCGCATGACAAAGAAGTAGCGGGCCACATCCACGCCCACCTCGCGGCACAGGTCGCTCAGGGTGACAAAGCGCCCGGCGCGGGTGGACATCTTGACCACCTCGTCACCCTCCTTGAAACTCACCATCTGGTGGATCACGTAACGCAGCCAGCCCTCGGGGTAGCCCAGGGCGCGCATCCCGGCCAGCATGCGCGGGGCATAGCCGTGATGGTCGGCGCCGTGGATGTTGATCGCCTCGTCGAACCCGCGCTGGTGCTTGTCCATGTGGTAGGCCAGGTCGGGCAGATAGTAGGTCGGCTCGCCGGTGCTCTTTACAATCACCCGGTCCTCGCTGTCGCCGAAACGGCTGGCGGCCAGCCAGACCGCACCCTCCTTGTCGTAGCTGAGACCCTTGTCGCGCAGAAGGGCCAGCAGGCTGTCGATCTTGCCCTCGGTGTATAGACGGCTCTCCAGCGACCAGACATCGAACGCCACCCGGAACTGGCGCAGGTCGATATCGATGATCCGGCGGATGTGCTCGGCGGCGAACTCACGGAACACCTTGAGCGTGGCCGGATCGGGGTCGGAGGTGTCACCAGCAGGAGGAAGCCAGCGCTCACCGTGCTCTTTTTCGAACGCCTCGGCGATCTCCAGCATGTATTCGCCGCGGTAGCCGTTCTCCGGGAACGGGAACTCGGGACGGAAACGCTGCACGTAGCGGGCGCGCAGGCTGCGACCCAGGATATTCATCTGGTTGCCGGCGTCGTTGTAGTAGTACTCGCGGCAGACATCCGCGCCCTGGGCGGCCAGCAGTGAGCAGATACAATCGCCCAGGATCGCCTGGCGGCCGTGGCCGATAGTGAGCGGCCCAGTGGGGTTGGAGCTGACAAATTCGACCACGATCCTGCGGCCGGCGAAACTGTCACTGCGGCCCCAGCCCTCGCCCGCAGCCTGGATACGGGCCAGTTGGTCGGCCCACCAGCCCGGGCTGATCCGGAAATTGATGAACCCGTTGGGCGCCACCTCGACCGAAGTGACATAGGGCCCCAGCGGTCCCATGGCCTCCACGAGCTCGCGGCCGATCTGGGCCGGGGCTTTCTTGAGGCTGCGGGCCAGAAGGAAGGCCACGTTGGCGGCCAGGTCGCCGTGACGGGGGTCCTTGGGCTTTTCGATCACGAACTCGGGGATATCCTGGACCTGCATGGCGGCCAGGCCCCGCAGAAGTGCCTCTCGCAGAAGTTGTTCCATGAGTGTGTTGTCCCTGTCCCTGTTTGCCGAATGTCCCTTGCTCCGGGCGCTGTCGCGGAGCCAACGGCTAAAGGCGCTTAGAATAACGGTTTTACCCCGCGGCTGTCAACCTTTGCCGTCAGTCTCGTGAGTGCGGCGCGCGAAAACTGCATAAATTTAATTGGAAAAAGCGATGCAGGGAACTAAATTAACCGCGGGCCGGACGGAATATCCTGTCAGTGGACGGCGTGGCCGCGGGTGATAAAGGCCGGGACGCGTAAAGTCTTGACAGTCCACCCGGACGGTTGTATCTTCAAAGCCTTTGAAAATTACCGCAGCCAGAGCATATTGGAGACTTAGAAGATGAAAAGAACTTTCCAGCCCAGCAACCGGAAGAAGCACAACAAGCACGGGTTCCGCGCCCGCATGGCCACCCACGGCGGCCGTCTGGTGCTCAACCGCCGCCGCGCGCGCGGCCGCAAGCGCACCGCTCTCTGAAACCGGTCCTGTAAATCCGCTGCGGTCTCCATGAACGTTGTTCCGCCCCCCGGGGCCGGACTACGCTCGTAGGGACCGCAGATTTTTATCCGCCGGCGGCCTCACTCTCCGGTCTGCCGTATTTGCAGTCAACCGGAAAGGAATCCAGGTGGGTCTGGCCCGCAGGATCGCCCTGAGCCGTTCACGCGATATCCGCCACGTGCTGGACAATGGGTGTCGGGCCGGGGACGGGCTGCTCAAGATGAATGTCCTTCCCTGCGCCGCCGATTGCCACAGCCGTTTCGCCCTGGTGGTGCCGCGTTTCAAGCGCGGCATAGTCGAACGCAACCGTCTGCGCCGCCGCCTTCAGGAGATAGTGCGTCGCGCCGGAGTCCTCGATCGCGGACGAATGGTGGTGCTGCGGATTACGCCGGAATGCTACGGTTTGAATTACAGCGAATTGGACGAGCGTTACCAGCGCCTGGCCCGGAAAGTGGAATCCATCGCTGCAGCAAGGAGCGAGCCGCCGGCCGGGAGCAAATCCCAGTAGTGGACATGCCATGTTCAAATGGATCGAAAAGGCCCTGCAGGCCGTCCTGCTGGCGCTGATATTCCTGTACCAGCGCCTGGTCAGCCCGTTCCTGCCGCCAGCCTGCCGTTTCTATCCGAGCTGTTCCGAGTACGCACGGCAGAGCGTGAGCAAGTACGGACCGTTCAAGGGCGCCTGGCGCGCCCTGCGCCGTCTTTCCCGCTGCCACCCCTTCCATCCCGGCGGAGTGGACCTGCCCTGAGCTGGGTCGCTCCCGAGCGGATGACAACGTCAATCAGAACATGAGGTAGTGATGGATAAGAGAACGGCACTGGCGACGGCCCTGATCTTCGCGGTCTGGATCGTCTACATGCTGTGGTTCGCTCCCAAGCCGCAGCCCCGTCCGGCCACGGTCAACGCGCCGGCCGACACGACCCAGGTCATCAAGGCCGACACCGCTGCCCCGGCCCCCAGCGAGCAGGCTTCACTGGGCGATCTATCCGCGCCGTCGGTCGAGCCGGTGGACCAGACGCCTGTCGACACGATCGTGGTGACAGGCGACATGTACGAGTACCGTTTTATAACTCGCGGGGCCGTGCTGGTCAAAGCCTGGCTCAAGCACTATCCCTCTTTCGGCGGAGCCAAGAAAAACCCCGACTCCGACAAACTGCCCCCGGTGCAGCTCATCCCGGATGAGAGCCGCTTCCTGGCCTCCCGCCTGATTTTCGGCGGCAGCGGCAAGGATGTCGATCTGGGCGCGCGCCGTTTCAGTCCCGACCGGCTCAGCCTGCGCCTGGACAAGTCGAACCCGCAGGGAAGTATCACCTTTGTCGACACCCTGAACGGCGGGGCCACGATCCGCATAGTCTACACTTTCAAAAACGACAGCTACCTGATCGAAAGCGCCATGTACCTTCCGCCGCAGCTCAGCGGCGCCAACGGCAACGCGCTGGAGGTCACTCTCGGCCCGACCCTGGTCTCAAACGAGAAAAAGCCGGATGCCGACTACGCCAGCTACAAGGCGATATACTACGACAACGGCTCGGTGGTGGAAAAGTCGATCAAGGACCTCTCCAAGAGCGACTGGCAGCCCAGCGGCGATCACAAGATCCTCTGGGGCGGGCTGAAAAGCCAGTACTTCATCACCACCTTCTTCGTGCCGGACAACCCGATGGATGGGATGAGCGCCTCGGGCAAGATGGAGGCCAAGCGCATCTATTTCCGCGGACGGTTCCCGGTGCCGGCCCAGGCCGGGGCGCCGGTAGTCTATTCGCTCTATGCCGGACCCCAGGCCTACGACCAGATCACCCGGCTCAACTACGGCCTGCCCAAGATTTTCGAGTACGGCTGGGTCATCATCCAGCCCTTCACCAAGATGATCCTGCGCATCATGCTCTGGATGCACACCTATGTCTCCAACTACGCGCTGATCCTGGTGCTGTTCGCCCTGCTGATCAAGGTGGTGTTCTACCCGCTGACCATCAAGAGCACCAAGAGCCAGATCGAAATGCAGAAAATCCAGCCGCTGATGACCGAGATGCGCGAGCGCTACAAGGATGACCCGCGAAAGCAGCAGGAGGAGATGCTCCGCCTGTACCGCGAGCACAAAGTCAACCCGCTGGGCGGCTGCCTTCCGCTTGTCATCCAGATGCCGGTGCTGTTCGCCCTGTTCTACGTGTTCCAGCGCACCATCGAGCTGCGCGGTGCCGAGGGTTTCCTCTGGATCCACGACCTGAGCCAGGCCGACCCTTACTACGTGCTGCCGGTGCTGATGGCGGCGACAATGTTCATCCAGCAGAAACTCACCCCCACGCAGACCGATCCCAAGATGAAGCCGATGATGTACATGATGCCGATCATGATGCTCATATTCTTCATCAACTTCTCCTCCGGGCTGGTGCTGTACTATACGATTTTCAACGTGATCCAGATGCTCCAGCAGATGTATATCCAGAAACGCTACCATGCCCCGCTGCAGGCCGCGGCCGCGACGGCTGGTTCGGCAAAGGCGGTGGCTGCGCCGAAACAGACCGGCACTCGGAAGAAGAAAGTCTGATGGCAACTGCCTGAAAACGGAGATTTTCTTTTCAGGGTTTTCCGAATAAATTGCAGGGGCGGGTTTTAAACCCGCCCCTAAGTTTTTTCAGGGCATGAATTGTCGGAATGAAGGTGAGGTGCTATGCAAATCCAGACCGGGCGCCTTCGCCTGGTGCCCTCCACGGCCGGGAGCGTGCGGGCCGAGATGCACGACCTTGCACGTCTGTCAGTCATTCTTGGCGCCACGGTGCCGACGGGCTGGCCGATAGACTCCCTGGCCGAGGCCCTGCCCTGGTTCGAGGCGCAGCTTGACGCGCACCCGCAGGATGTTGGCTGGTACGGCTGGTACGCGCTGCTGGAGGTGGAAGGGGAGGCGGCTGCACCCGTGCTGGTGGGCAGCGCTGGATTTCTTGGCGCTCCGGACGGGGAAGGCCAGGTGGAGATCGGCTATTCCGTGCTGCCGCAGTGGCGTCGCCGCGGGCTGGCGGGCGAGATGGTGCGGGCTCTGGTCGGGTGGGCTTTCAGGCAGCCCGGTGTGGAGCGGGTTGTCGCCCGGACTGCGCAGGACAACCCAGCCTCGGTGCGGGTGCTGCTTGGGGCCGGGTTCCTGCCGGATGGGGTGGAGGAGCCGCCGGAGAGCGGACTGAAGTTCCGGCTGGAGAAAGACTCCGTCAGCCATATGCCAGGAAAATAAAGAAGGCCCCGCGTTGCAGCGTGGGGCCTTCCTCCGGACGGGGTTCCTGGCAGAGCCACCCGCCCGTTCCGGCGTACTCTCTGTGCGCCCGGGTTCAAACTTTCTTATCGAACAGCAATCCCATCAGCTCGCGCAAGGTTCTGGCGTTGTCCAGGAATTCCTGGCTCGGGATTTGGCGGATCAGACGCTTGCTGCGGGCGTCCATGATCTGCACGACTCTGCTCTCCGTCGACTCGTCGATATAATACCTGGCTTCCAGGTTGAACACCTCCAGCGACCGGTTCAGCTCGTCGACCAGTTCGGCGGGATCGTTTTCGGCATTCTGTTTCGCGGCCGACTTCGCCCCCTGGGCGCTGGATGCCTCTTTCTGCTGGTCAGTCGTGCCATTGCGTGGATCGGCCCGCCGGGACACCTCTGCTCCGGCCGCCCGCGCCATCCGGGCCGCCGTGCCGGTGACAAGCGATTCAGTAGGGCTGACCCTGTCCGTCATCGCTTACCTCCTGCGGCAATGCATTGCTTCCTTTAATCTTGCCCCCGAGCGGAAAGCGCGGAGGAAAGGGATCAATCTCAGCTTATCAGCTGGAGTACGTTGTTCGACAGGGCGTTCGCCTGGCGCAGGAAGCTGGTCGCCGAGGTGAACAGGATCTGGCCGGTGACGAACTCGATCACCTCGGTCGAGTAGTCCAGGTCACGTATCTGCGCCTCGCTGTTCTGCAGGTTCAGGCTCGCCACCTGCAGGTTGGAGATTGTGCTCTCCAGTCGGTTGGACACGGCGCCCAGAGTACTGCGCTGGGCGGAGACCGTGTTGAGGGCGTTGTCAACCGCACGGATGGCCTGGTTGGCCAGGTTCTGGTCGGTCAGGTTGATCTTGTCCACCTGCAGGGCTTTGGAGCTCATGGTGTTGATCTGGGTCGAGAGTTCCTGGCCTGCCGCCGCGCCGATATGGAAGGTAAGCGGACGGGGAGAGACCTGCAGGACGAAGTTCTGCGAGTTGGCAACCGAGAGCGGACGGACCACGCTGAACCCGGCCACGGTGGTGGTCCCGCCGATTGAGATGTCGAGGTTGGTGCGGAAATTGAGGTCCACGCCCTGGATCAGGCCGCTGGCCCGGTCGCCGCTGACTTTCAGCGATTTCTGGGTCGCGACCCCGCCGTTGGCGCCGATATCGGTCACGGTTAGCGAGAAGATCGGGCTCTTGCCCTCCTGGATCTCGGAGAAGCCGAAGGCGCTGAGCGAGGAGGCATCGCCGCCGAAAGTGATGCGGCGTCCCGGCTCCGGGGTGACGATGAAGAGCTGGGTCACGTTATCCGCGCCCACGTTAGTGGCCACACCCACCAGCGTGTCCCCGACTGCGGAGGGATTGCCTACGCTGAGGTCGGAGGAGCTCGTCGGGTCGTTCATGGCCAGGGAGATACGCTGGGTGACATCGTTCAGGGTGTCGGTGCGGAACATGGTCACATCGACCAGGTTGTTGGAGGAGTCGGAGCCGAGCTTGATCGTGACGCTGTCCACGCCGGAGCCGAACACGCCGAAATCCTGGAAGCGGCTGATCGACTGGAGCTGGGTGGTGGCCTGGGCGTTGGCTACATTGCCGTTACTGTCGATCGTCACGAACACTTCGGAGGTCTGCACCTGGAGCTGTCCCAGGTCCTGGGCGCTCACCGTGATCGAAAACAGCCCGCCGTTGCCTACATCCCCCACCGTGATGCCGTTAATGCTGTTGGGGTCGTTGGTGCTGACCAGTGCGCCCACGTTGCCGTTGAGCAGCTTGATCGAGTTGTACTCGGTGGAGTTGGCGATACGGTCTACTTCATCGATCAACTGGTCCACTTCGTTCTGGATGGCCAGACGGTCGCGGCTGGTCAGGGTGCCGTTAGCGGCCTGCACCGACAGCTCCCGCATACGCTGCAGGATGTTGTTGTTCTCGGCCAGGGCGCCCTCGGCGGTCTGCATCAGCGAGATACCGTCCTGAGCGTTGGCGATCGAACGTGACAGCCCCACCACCTGAGCACGTAGGTTTTCGGCGATGGTCAGCCCGGCGGCGTCATCCGCGGCACGGTTGATCCTCAGGCCGGAGGAAAGGCGTTCGAGGGATTTACTCACCCTTTCGCTGGCAATTCCCATTTGCCGCTTGGCCAGTAGTGCCGTGTTGTTGGTGTTGATCGACAATCCAGGCATTGTATCCTCCTTGATGCCGGGTCCTGTCCGTTCACCCGGGTCGGTTTATGTGGTTACCCTGGTATCTCGCTCCGATAAGTACCACTGGTCCCGACCACCGGACAGATGGGCTGGGTGACGGTGTGCGGCCGCCACGGACCCATCGGCCCGGATGAACCCTCCGGCTTGGACGGTGCGCCCGGCCTCTCCTTTTCCCGCATCTGGCGGCGACCGGATAACGGAGGAAGGTGGAGAGGTCCGTCTGTGCGCTCCGACCGCGTCAGGGGCGGTCAGGATACAGCGAAAAAAGCGTTTTCGGGTTTTGCCTGGGAAAGTCTGCGAAAGGAAAGGACGGGGTCGGACGTACTTCGCGGCTGGACAGGCGGACAGTATCCGGAGCTTGTATGCCGGACACTGTCCGCTGCCTGCGGAATCCCCGTGACGCTTCTTCGCGGATTTTCCCGTACCGGGCCGGACGGTTGCAGCCGTTGACGGACCGGGTTACTGCGCTCGATAACGGTCGCCGGAAAATAAATACGACGGCCGGATTAACTTGATTTTTGTCTTTGGATTACCGCGAGAGGTGAAACCAGGAGGAACTTCAGGGGAAGAAATTCAGAAAGGAGGTGCAAGCAAATGCACAAACCACTCCTCCGACTCTCACCCCAGTTTGCCAGGTCTCTTCTTCGCGGAATCCGATTCAGCCAAAGCCGCCGGGGAAATTGCAGTTTCGCCTCGACAGCCTTTGTCACCGGTTGCAGCGGTCACTGCGGCCGAATTCTAATATCGTATATCGGCAAGGTGCTGGATATCTTTAATCTTTTTTTTTGCGCTTTTTTTGCCGTATTAAAAGAGCGGACAGCCTGAAATCGAGCGGAAAAAATTGCGCTAAGGGCCGAAACACTCTGCACACTTTGCCGGTCCGCACTGTCGGAGATCGGGTGGCCCGCCGCTGGCCGGGCTTTGCGCCGTGCCTTTCCAACGGGCTCGGTGTTACGTCTAAAACAGTTGTAAATGCTTGAAAAATAAACCTGTAATGTGTGGTTGCAGTGCGGGATGACCCGTCTGCAGAAGACAGAAATGCCGCGCCTGGCACGCAGGCGCGGCATACTGGGGTACGGAACTTGCTTTGTCGGAAGTCGCACCCCGATTCTTGTCGCCCAGGATGGGCTTCAAGGATGCTTCTTCGCGGAAGATCGGTGCAGGGCTTTTGAAGTTGCAGCTTCAAAAGCCCGTTTTTTTTGTGTAAAAAGCCGGCTCCGGTGACATACCCCCGGTCCCCGGAGCCGGCTTGCACTTCATACAGCGGATCTGTAGTTACCTGCGGTCATCTCTCGGTCGCTTTCCGTTAGAATCAGCCGGTCACATCACAGTCTCACCTTCCACTCAGACCGCTCGGGCCATTATCCCCGGATCAGGCTCAGCACGTTGTTGCTCAGCGCGTTGGCCTGGGTCAGGAACGAGGTGGCGGAGCTGGTCAGGATCTGCGACGAGGTGAACTTGATCACTTCGTCGGAGAAGTCCAGATCGCGGATCTGGCTCTCGGAAGCGCTCAGGTTTTCCTCGGCCACGTTCAAGTTGGCGATCGTGCTTTCCAGACGGTTCTGCACGGCGCCCAACTGGGCTCGCTGACTCGACACCTGGCTGATCGCCACATCGATCGACTTGATCGACTGCTGGGAGAAGAACTGGTCCGAGACGTTCAGCCCGGCGATGCCAAGACTGGTCGAGGACATGTCGCTGATCTGCGTGTTGAGGTAGTTGCCGTGGTTCGGTCCGATCTGGAAGGACAGAGGACGCGGCGAAACCTGCACCACAAATCCATCCGGGCCGGCCAGGGCGTTCTGGACCACTTTGGATACCTGGTAAGCGTTGATATCGTCCTTCGCCGTGGCGCTGATACTGATATCGAGGGTGGTGCGGAAACGCAGGTCCACACCCTGGATCAGGCCGCTGGCCGTGTCGCCGTAAACGCGGGAGACACGGTCCGGGATAGTGCCGGCGCCGATATCCTTCACAGTGATCGAGAAGATCGGGGAGACAGCGGTCTGAATCTCGTTGAAGCCGAGGGCCGAAAGCAGCGAACTTTCGCCACCGAACGTCATTGAGCGTCCCGGCTCAGGAGTGGTCACCACGATAGAGGTGGCACCCACACCGCCGCCGGCCGGGGCCAGGCCGACTTTACCGATGGACACCAGCGTGGCGCCGTCGGCGATGGTCGCGGCCATGCCCAGGTCGAGGACCGAGTTGGGGTTGTTGACTGCCAGCGACATTTTCTGGGCAAGCTGGCCCAGGGTGTCGGTGGCGAACACCTGGATCTCGGCGATGCGGTTGGTCGAATCGGTGCTCATGGTCAGAGTGACCGAATCGATGCCGCCGGTGAAAACGCCGAAGTCCTTGAAACGGCTGATCGACTGAAGCTGCGTGCTGGCGTTGGCGTCGATCGGGTCGCCGTTTTCCTTGATCGTCACGAACAGCTCGGAGTTCTGGACCTGGAGCTTGCCGATCGAGACCGCGGAAACGGCCACCGAGAACGTGCCGCCGTTGCCCACATTACCCACGACCAGACCCTTGATGCTGTTGATCGGGTCATCGGTGGAAACCAGGGCTCCGACATTACCGTTAAGCAGGTTGATGCTGTTGAAAGTTGTGGTGGCGCTGATACGATCCACTTCACTCAGCAGCTGCGATACTTCGTCCTGGATCGCCTTGCGGTCCCGGCTGGTCAGAACGCCGTTGGCGGACTGCACTGCCAGGAAACGGATACGCTGAAGGACGTTGTGGGTTTCGTTCAGCCCACCTTCAGCCGTCTGGATCCGCGAAATGGCGTCCTGGGAGTTCGATACTGCACGGCCCAAGCCTTTCACCTG
>CAYLSM010000155.1:0-10871 GCA_964386505.1 uncultured Gemmatimonadales bacterium | reverse complement strand
GAAAAAGCCCCGCTTGATATCAGGGTCACGCTGGACAGCGAGCACCGGGTGGCCGGCCTCTTTTTTGCCCCGGCCAGGTAGCGATTGACACGAAAGAGGATTAAGGGAAATGAAAGGTCTCAATCTCGTATTCACGATTTTGGCGGGGATTGCTCTGAGCCATGTGAGTTCGATCGCCCAGGAAACTGTCAACGGCGACTCGCCCGGACTGGTGGACTCTGCCGGTGTGTTCATCGACCGGCTCGCCGGAGGGGATTTCGCCTCCGCCGAAAACCAGTTTGACGACCGGGTGAAACAGGCCATGCCGTTGGAACGGTTGCAGGCGACCTGGAACACTGTCATCTCGCAGGCAGGAAATTTCAAACAGCGTGACTCCGGCCGTACAGAGAATATAGGAGGGGGATACAAGAGTGTCACGTTCGTTTGCGAATTCGAAAAAGCAAGCCTGAACATTACGGTTAGCATCAATCTGGAGAACCGGGTCGCCGGGCTTCTTTTCCAGCCCGGAAAAACCGCTGGCAATGATTCGCCACCCGGCTACGTGAAACCGGAGGCGTTCCACGAACAGGAGGTGACAGTCGGCGCGGGAGGGGAGTGGGAACTGCCTGGAACGCTGACCCTGCCGGCCGGAAAGGGACCCTTCCCCGGCGTGGTCCTCGTGCACGGTTCCGGGCCGAACGACCGGGATGAAACCATCGGGCCGAACAAGCCTTTCCGGGACCTGGCTTGGGGCCTGGCCTCGCAGGGCATCGCGGTCCTGCGCTATGAGAAGCGGACAAGGCAACATCCCTTGAAGCTCATTTCACTTGCATTCACGGTCAAAGAGGAGACCGTGTACGACGCTTTCGCGGCTGTCGATCTGATGCGAAAGAACGCGGGGATAGACAACCACAGGCTGTTCGTCCTGGGCCACAGCCTGGGCGGGATGCTCATTCCGCGGATAGGCGGGGCCGATCCGGGCCTGGCCGGTTTCATCATGCTGGCTGCCGCTGCGGAGCCGCTTGAAGATAAATATCTCGAGCAAATGACCTACATCTTCTCACTCGATGGAGTCATTTCCCCGGAGGAGCAGTCGAAACTCGACGCGCTCAAGCAGACAATCGGCAGGATCAAAAATCTCACGCCGGCAGAGGCAGATAAGTCTCAGCCTCTGCTCGGGGCGCCGGCTTCTTACTGGCTCGACCTGCGCTCGTACGATCCGGCAAGGATGGCGGGCATGTTCAAGCAGCCGCTGCTGGTCCTGCAGGGAGAACGGGACTACCAGGTGACGATGGAGGATTTCCGGCGCTGGGAAGCGGCCCTGTCCGGACGGAAAAATGTCTCGTTCAAATCCTATCCCGGCCTGAACCATCTGTTCATCGAGGGTGAGGGCAAGAGTACGCCCTCGGAATACAACCTGCCGGGCCACGTTTCCCAGGCCTTGGTGGACGACATAGCCCGCTGGATAAAGAACCTGTAGAGGAAAGATCACCGATGCTCGCAAAAAAAGGCTGGTTCATCAGAAAGAAATTCGGCTTAGGCCTGATACCGGTGACCTGGCAGGGCGTGGCTTACCTGCTCGTGTTCATTCTGGTTTTCCTCGGCCTCGTATTCAGCCCGGACTCGTGGTTTCACAATGCCGGAGTCCGCGGGACAGTCACCTCCGTCTGGGTTCTGCTCTTGCTGGCCGATATGACCCATGTCTGGTTCTCGCTGAAAGAGGAGTAAAGGACAAACGTGACTCTGGGCAGGGCAAAGCCGGCCGGCTTTACAACCAAGCCGGCCGGTTTTATTATGGGCTCGGTAATCCAGCCTGTGTCCGCAGTGACATCTGCGCCTTCCAGCGGGAGAAGACCGATGCTCGGTAAAAAGGACTGGTTCAGAAGAAAGGATATGGGCTGGGGGATCGAGCCCTTGACCTGGCAGGGCTGGGTCTACATTGCCATTGCTGTCGGGGTTATGGTCCTGATCCAAACAGTTCCGGATACCTGGTTTGTGAATCCTCGGGCGCGCAACATCGCCACTATCGCCTGGGTTGCACTTTTCCTGGCCGATGTGCTCCACATCTGGTTCGCCGTGGGTGACGGGCGAATCCACCGCAATCAGACCAAACGCCCGCGCAACCAGGCGTAGGGACGGCGCTCCAGCCGATCCAGCACCCGCTGTGTCCGGGGCACCAGGCTGCGGCGGTAGCGCTCGGGCAAAGCGCAGACATACTCCTGCGCCCGGGCCGCCGCACCGGTGGCGCTGCGCTCGCCCACCCGCCAGAATCCGTTCAGGTGCTCGATTATCGAGACATAATCCTCGGTGGTGTACACTTTTTCCTGTTGCGCCACCAGCGAGAAATGTGCGTACAGGTCCGGCTCCCCGTCCTGCATAAGCTCGGCCGGCATCACGATCTGGCTGCGCATCAGCCGCTCGAACGCCAGCAGGGCGCCGTGCGGGTCACTGTCGAACACCAGGGCCATCATGTTCTTGTAGAAAGCCTCGTGGCGGCTCTCATCCCCGGCGATGGCCGTGCAGATGCTTTCCAGCACCGGGTCGCCGGCCTCGGCCGCGCGACGGCCCGTGTTGCGGTGCGAGATGCGGGTGGCACGCTCCTGGAAACTGGTGTAGATGAACAGCTTGTAGGGGTCGTAGCCGATCCGCGGGTCGAAACCGTTGGCCAGCAGGCTGAAAATACTGCGGTCCACCGCGCGCATGTCGGCCATGCCGGAGTAGCTGATGTAGTCGCGCAGCCCGGAGCCGTGACGGTCATCCTCGGCGGTCCAGCCGCAGGACCAGCGCGCCCAGGGGCTGCTGTCCGCCCCGCTCAGGTTGGCCGTGGCCTCGATCTTGTCCAGCACGGTCTTGTAGTTGGGCAACGCCTCCTCGGTGACCATGTTGCCGATCAGCACGATAAACAGCGAGGGCGGTACTGCGCTGGCATAGGCCTGCAGGGTGTGGATTTTCTCCTGCCAGTCGCCGCTGGAGAAATCGGGCAGCCCGGACGCCGGACCACCGGAACGCTCCGCCGGCTGCCAGAGACGCTCCGAGTCGAGCAGGAAACGCAGGTTCTCGCGCACTCCCGACTCCAGCGAGGCGGTGACCCAGTTGCGCCAGAGAAGGACCTGCGCGGCCCGGTTCAGGCTGTCGGCGCTCTCCTGCCCGCTATCGACCAGCCCGCCGTCCCGGCGCAGATTGAAAGCCCGCTCCAGTATATCTTCCTCGTCCATCGCGCTCTGACCGGAATTGCGCAAGGTTTCGACAAACTGTCTGGCCCTGGAAAGGGCTTCATTTTCTATAAGCACCCGTTTTCTCCTTCTGGGTTATTGTTTACCTTTTTGTCGACTTTCAAATGTCGCTCATCCCGTCCCGATAAGCAAGCTCCTGTGAGCAAAAAAAGGTAAATTCCCCTAAAAAAACCAGCGCGTGATTGCTGGGGTGAGATGTAAATCAGTCCCGGGGCGGAGAAAGGTGGAAAACCATGTTCATTTTTCTTGCTCTTTCAGAAAACCTCACTATATTGTCGTATGGCAGGGGGAAGAACATCTTTCTCTGTCTTGTATATATTTTGGCTGCGGTCGTGACTGACAGCCCTGTATAATCAATTTTTTGCAGTAGGAGTGTTTTCGATGGCGAGGGGTAAAGTCAAGTGGTTCAATGAATCAAAGGGCTTCGGTTTTATCGCGCAGGACAACGGACCGGATGTCTTTGTTCATTATTCCGCCATCAACGCGAACGGCTTCAAAACCCTCTACGAGAACCAGGAAGTTGAGTTCGAGATCGTGGAGGGCCCGAAGGGGCTGCAGTCCGCTAATGTTACTCCCGTAAAGTAATACGGCAGACTGAATCGAACGCGAAACCCCGGAGGCTTCAGAGCCTCCGGGGTTTTTATTTGGGACCTTCCCGCCTCTGCCCGCAGAACGAGAGTTCACCGTCCGTAGCCGGGCACGACAATATCCGGCCGCAGCTCGTGAAGAAGGTAATTACGACGGCGGGCCACGCCCGGCTCACGCAGGCCACGGTTAAGGTCGATCTCGGCCACGGCCAGGCCGGGTTTTTTCTCCGAGCGGCCGAGCACCTTGCCGTCCGGCCCCACGATGTCAGTCGGGGTGTCATAGCCCGAGCAGACAACATAGACCTGGTTCTCGAGGGCGCGCCCAGCCGGCGGGAAATCGCTGCCCCAGTTCGGACAGAACAGCACCTCGGCACCTTGGATTGTCATGGCGCGAGAGGGTTCCGGGAACTGAAGGTCGTAGCAGATAATTATCCCGATGCGGCCGAAATCGGTGTCGAACACCGGATAGCTGTCACCGGGGGTGACCCCGCTCTCCAGGTCATCCAGCGGAAGGTGCACCTTGTGGTAGCGCCCCGCGATCCGTCCCTGACGGTCGATAAGCAGCGCCGTGTTGAACAGCATACCGTGGTCGTTCTCCAGTATCCCGGCTATGATATACATTTTGTGCTTGCGCGCCAGCGCGGACAGGTGCTCGCTGAGCGGCCCCGGCACTGTTTCGGCTTTCTGCAGGGTGGGCACATCCGCCCGTCCGGGCAGGGTGATCGTCTCGCCCAGCAGAATGATATCGCAGCCCTGGCGGCCAGCCTCTTCTATCAGCGGGTCGTACTGTTCGGCCGCCTCGACATTGGTCCTGACCCCGCTCGGTCGGTAGTCGGCCGTGGCCAGTTTCACCTTGCGAGGCTGCGGAAGCGTCACCTGCCTAAGGTTTACCTTATCCCAGTAGATTTCGCCCTGCGGGCAGTGGCTGAGGAGCAGTTCCACCCGCACTTTGGCGGCCTTTGCCGGAGGACGGCAGACCACGCCCACCCGCTGCCAGTCTCCCTCGCCGCTCACCTGGGGCGCCTCGTCCGGCATCGAGACCCGCCTGCCGCCCTCATCCAGCCAGTCAAGACGGGCCATGGCCTGACGACGGGGCCAGGACACGCCGCGCGCCAGGAACCAGGCCTCGAACTCGTAGCACTGCGATGGGTCGATCCCCCCAACCTCGGTGCTCCAGCCGCCGCTGGCCGCACTCTGCCCTGCCCCGCGGATACAGAGCGCGCCGGGAGCGCCCAGGTTCGGAGTCTCCACAACGCTGAACTGCGGCGGGAAAGCCGCCAGGCGCGCAGTTGTGGACCAGCCCCCCGGCCAGCCCTTCTCCCCGGCCTGGAAAGAGTCCACGCGCAGCAGAATGCCGTTTCCCCCCTCCGCCCGCAAAGCTCCTGCGTCCGCCCAGGCAGACAGCAAAACCGCAGCCAGGATTAATTTCGCAACCCGCCACGTCCCCACGCCTTTTATCGATCGCCGGACCCGCATAGCCTCTCCTTTGCAGTCTTATAAATAACGTTAACCGACCGGCTCCAGAGCACAATGCCTAATTGTTAGCATAATAAACCAATTCAGGCAAGGCAAACGGAGCGACCGCGTGCTGAAACCGCGCGCAAAGCTTGAATCCGGCCGCAAACGGTGCTACTGTCAAGTCAGCCCGCAAACCTGTCAGTCCTGTTTCCCACAGCACTCCATGTCCCACAAGGAGGCCCGCCGTGCCGCTGAACAAGTCCCTGCGAATGCTTTCCGGACTGTCCGCTCTGCTTGTTACCATTTTTCTTGCCTGCGGCCCTAAGGCTCAGACCTCCGGCGGCGCGCTCGCGCTCAAGGATATCGCGGTCAGTGGGGATGTCAGCCTGCTGGAGGGCGCAGACAATCCGCTCGGCGAACCCTGCCTCCGGCTCAGCACCTCTGGACGGCTGAGCCTGCCGATGGAGCAGTCCCGCTGGGATTCCAGCCGTTACCTTCTGCTGGATGTCTTGCACGAGGCCGGAGTGAGCGGCGCGGTGGTCCTGCGTTTCTTCGAGAAAGGCGACAGCAGCGCCTCGTTCACCGCGCTCATGGGCGTGATGCCCGGCCTGCGCACCCGCCTGGTGCTTCCGCTATCGGAGCTGGACGCCCACCGGGTGTTCCTGCCGCGCACGCCGGGACGGCTCAAGGCCGTGATGTGGGGCCGTCCTACCCGCCCGGAACTGTTGAGCGCGGTCACCGTTCAACTGGACAGCATGGTGCCGGGCCAGAAACTGTATGTCTGCCGGGTCGGGCTGTCCGACTCCCTCCCGGATTCGTACCCGGTGGACGGCGCCCCGGTGGTGGACAGCCTGGGACAGTGGCACGCCCGCGACTGGCCGGGCAAGACCGAAAGCACCGAGGCCCTGAAAAACAACCTGTCCGCAGCCCTGGCCGCCGCTGGCAGCAGCGCGTTCCCCGGGGACTGGAGCCGTTTCGGCGGCTGGACCAAGCTGCGTTTCAAGCCCAGCGGGTTCTTCCGTGTGGAAAAAACCGCAACGCGATACTGGCTGGTCGATCCGGAGGGCTGCGCGTTCTTCTCGACCGGCGTGGATGGTGTCGGGCCGGTGCACAACGGCACCCCGGTGGAGGGGATCGAGAACCTGTTCATGTGGCTGCCGCCCAAAGACGGAGAATACGCTCCGGGCTGGGAGAAGTTCAGGGATCAGTATTCCGCCGATTTCGAGGGCTTCAACCTGATCCGTGCTTTCGGCCCCACCTGGCGCGAGGACTGGGCCAAGATCAGCCGGGCGCGCATGCTGGACTGGCGTTTCAACACCCTGGGCAACTGGTCGGATGAGCTGGCGGTGCGTTCGTTCGGCCTGCCCTACGTGATCCCGCTGCGGGATTTCCCCACGGCCGGCGGCGAGCCGGTCTACCGGGATTTCCCGGACGTGTTCGACCCGGCTTACACACAGAACGCCGTGGCCTGGGCCGCTCAGCTCGAGGCGTCCAAGGACGATCCGCTGATGATCGGCTATTTTCTGGACAACGAGCCGCAGTGGGCGTTCAGCCGTCAGCTCCCGGCGGCGGCCATGCTGGAGACCGGCAAGCCCTCGGCCACGCGCAGCGCGCTGGTGGAATGGCTGAAAGAACGCTACAAGGATGACCTGGGAGCGCTGAACAGCGCCTGGGGCCAGAGTTTCGGTGCGTTCGACGATCTGGCCAAGGGCAGCCTGCACCGTCCCGAGGAGTTCTCCGCGCAGGCGCGGGAGGACCTGGCCGCGTTCTCCGAACAGATGGTCCGTCACTACCTGGAGCCAGCTGCCTCCGCCGCGTGCGCCGCCGACCCCAACCACCTGAACCTGGGCATCCGCTGGGCCGGACTGGGCAGCGGGTTCTGCTCCCTGGCCGGGCAGTACTGCGATGTGTTCTCGGTCAATATGTACAGCATGATTCCCGACACAGCGGCCCTCCGTCAGATCGCCGAGCAGTCCGGGCGGCCGGTGCTGATCGGCGAGTATCATTTCGGGGCCACCGACCGCGGGCTGCCCTCAACCGGCCTGCGCGGCGTCACCGACCAGGCCCAGCGCGGACTGGCCTACCGGGCTTATGTCGAGACCGCCGCCGCGATGCCGTTCATGGTGGGCACGCACTATTTCATCTGGAACGACCAGCCGGTGTTCGGGCGGTTCGACGGGGAAAACTACAACATCGGCGTGGTGGATGTCTGCAACACACCCTACCTGGAGTTTGTGGAGGCGGCGCGAGTCACTCACGAACGCATCTACAGCGTGGCCTCGGGCGAGATCCCCCCCACCTCCGAGCGGGCCCAGGAGGTGCCGCGGATCGGTTTCTGAAAACAACCGCGACTGAATGGAAAGCCGGGCTGCGGGTACTCGATCCGCGGCCCGGCTTTGTCTTGCAGGCAGGCTCAGGCTACTTGCATTCGGATTCCAGGACACGACGCACTTTTTTCAGCAGGGCAAGCTGGTTGAAAGGTTTCTGCAGGAACTGGGTCCCCTCGTCCAGAATACCGTTGTGCACGATCGAGTTGTCGGTGTAACCCGAGATGTAGAGGACTTTCAGCCCGGGTTTGACGAGGCTCAGCCGCTGGTAGAGTTCCTTTCCCCCCATCCGCGGCATCACCACATCGGTTATCAGAAGGTCGATCCGCTCCAGTCCGTGCTGCTGTGCGATCCGCTCCGCTTCCTCTCCATTGGAGGTCATGAGCACCGTGTAGCCGCCGCGTTCCAGCATCCGGCGGGCGGTCGAGCCGACCAGCGGCTCATCCTCCACCAGCAGGATAGTCTCGGAGCCGAGCAGTTCCTCCAGGCGGGCGGTTTCGGAGCTGCGGTCCTGCGCCTCACCGGTAACCGAGCGCGGAAGGTAGATCTTGAAGGTCGAACCCTTACCCGGCTCGCTGTAGACCCAGATATTGCCGCCATGCTGTTTCACGATGGCGTAGCAGGTGGCCAGCCCCAGGCCGGTGCCCTTGTCCTGCGACTTGGTGGTGAAAAACGGCTCGAAGATCAGCTCAAGTATTTGCTTGTCCATTCCGACACCACTATCGCTGACCGCGAACATCACGTACTCCCCTGGAGTCACGCCGGCATGGCTCTTGGCATAATCCTCGTCCAGCTCCACATTGGCGGTTTCCAGGGTCAGCTTGCCGCCCTCGGGCATGGCATCCACAGCGTTTACAACCAGGTTGGTCAGCACCTGCTCGATCTGGCCGGCATCGGCCTTGACATTCCAGAGGCTCTCATCGGTGAGGACCACGAACTCGATATTCTCACCGATCAGCCGTCGCAGCATCTTGTCCACGCTGAGCAGGGTCTCGTTCAGGTTGATCACCATCGGCTCGGCGACCTGGCGGCGTGCGAAAGCCAGGAGCTGCGCGGTCAGGCGGGAGGCACGCCTCGCGGTGGAGGCGATTTCGTCGACAAGCTGCTGGCGCTCCTCCTCAGGGATAAGTCCCATACTGAGCAGATCGGCATTGCCCAAAATCACGGTGAGCAGGTTGTTGAAATCGTGGGCCAACCCACCGGCCAGCCGCCCGATGGCCTCCATTTTCTGAGCCTGGAAAAACTGCTGTTCGAGCTGCTTCCTCTCGGTGATATCGGAGGTGAACATGATAATGCCCGACAGCTCGCCGCGACGGTCGCGCAGCGGGGCCGCGGCGAGCTGCACCTGAATGCGCCGGCCGTCCTTGTTCACCCGCACCACCTCCATCCCGGAAACCGACTCCCCTGCCGCCACTCTCTGGAGCAGCGCCATGAACTCCTCCCGGCTGTATCCCGGAATACTGGGCAGGTCTTTCCCGAGCACCTCCTCCGCTTTCCAGCCGTATATCCGCTCGGAGGAGGCGTTCCAGATGGATTTGACGCGGCCATGCAAATCAAGATCGAAAATTGCCAGGGGTGAGGTTTCAAGGATCGCGCCGATGATACCGGCCAGACTGCTGGCCCGGGTGTCGAGCTGGCGGAGTTCGGTGATGTCCTCGAAAGTGACATATACCTGAAACGGCTGGCTCTCCCCCGGCCTGTAGCGTGGGACTGCATTGATCTGAAGCCAGCGCTGCTCGTCCTTTTCCGGATTGTAAATCCCGAGCATCACGCTCTTGACCTCTTTACCCGTGGTCAGGGCTGTCATGGAGGGGTGGTTCTCCTCGGCCAACGGGGTGCCATCCGGCCAGACAGCCCGCCACTCCGGGCTGTGCATGGTGCGCTCCATGAGTTGGGCTTCAGTCAGCCCGAGAATTCTCTGGGCGGCCGGGTTGGCCGAGATTATCCGTCCGTTCCTGTCCTGGTATATCACACCCTGGGCCATGGTTTCGAAAAGCCCGCGATGTTTTTCCTCGTTTTCACGCAGAGTGATCTCGACCGCCTGCTGAGCCACCGCGGCCCGTTCAAGGCGCCGCTGGCTCAGGCGGACCAGTAAATAGACCAGCAAACCGGAGGCGAAAACGAAAAACCAGCCCTTGAGCGCCTGGATCAGCATGTAATCATTCAAGTTATTGGTCATCATTTTGGCCACCTCATCCGAGGCGGCAATCCAAATCACCCCCAGAAGGACATAGACCAGCGCCGCAATAAGCGCCGAGACCTTTAGAAACCGATTGTCGCTATGTCTCATCACACCACACCACCTTTAGCTGCAAGGTTCCAGGACTACCGACAGCACAACCGAAGCGATAATTCAGGTCAGCTTAATTTGCGCAGAATCGAGGCAGGAGCCGCCTTCACACGTGCCCGCCAACGACAGGAACGCGAGTCCGGCTGACCCGGCTCCTTCCTGCCGCACTCACTCCGGTCACTCAGAGTTCCCAGCCCGCGCGGTACTTGCGGCTGAGCAGGCCGTTGGCCTCGGGGACATTGGTCACTTTCATGTTCGCGCTGTCCCACTCCAGCCGTTTTCCGGTGCGCAGGGCCACCGCGCCCAGGCAGACCATCTCGGCCAGGGCTGAGGCGTTCTCGAACCGTCCGGGCGAGGGCTCGCCGCCGCGGATGGCGCGCACCCAGTGCTCCAGCCCGCTGACATGCCCAGTGGCTTCCGGGGCGCTGTCCGGGAACCCGCTCCTGAGCGAGGCTGGCAGAAGGCGGGGCCTGTTGCCCAGGAAATCGCCCAGGATCAAGCCTTTGTCCCCCACGAACAGCATCCCGCTTTTGGGCATCTCCTCGCCCTCGGCCAGCAGCTCATCCGGAGTGGGCGGCCGCATCCCGCCGTCCCACCAGAACAGGTCCAGGGCCGGGCGCTCACCGCGCGCGGCGAAACGGAATCGCATGGTCGCCGCGTTGGGGAAAGCCACGTCGTTTGCCAGCACGTCGCTCACGTGGTCGAGGATCTCGCAGGTGAAGCTTGGGGTGGCCTCCACGCTGACCGGAGAGTCGAGGGCGAACTCGCGGAACACCGGCCAGAGGCTGTAGTGGCCCATGTCTCCCAGGATGCCGCTACCGAAATCGTACCAGCCGCGGAACACGGCATGGGTGTAGTTGGGGTGGTAGGGACGCTCGGCGCAGGGGCCGAGCCAGAGGTCCCAGTCGAACCCAGCGGGCACGGGCGGAGTGCCGGTCGGGGCGCTGGTCCACTGCGGCCAGATCGGCTTGTCGATCCAGTTGTGCACCTGGCGCAG
>CAYLSM010000154.1:0-10873 GCA_964386505.1 uncultured Gemmatimonadales bacterium | reverse complement strand
TAAAGCTCCTCGCGCCCCTCCGGCAGGATCACGTTGACCAGCCCGCCGGACAGGGAGGCGGCAGTCTCCACCGAGTCGGCCAGACGGTTGCGGCCGGGTTCGGACATTTTCAGACGGTCGACCACCACCTCGATGTCGTGCTTCCGGTTCTTGTCCAGGGCGGGCACGTCCTCGATCCGGTACAGGGTGCCGTCCACCCGCACCCGCACGAAACCTTTCTTGCGGCTCTGCTCGAAGATTTCGCGGTACTCGCCCTTGCGCCCGCGCACCAGGGGCGACAGGATTGTCACCTGGGAGTCGGGCGGGTTCTGCTCAAGAAGGAGGCTCACGATCTGGCTGGCGCTCTGGCGCTCGATCTTCCGTCCGCACTGGTGGCAGTGCTGGACCCCGACCCGGGCGAACAGCAGGCGCAGGTAGTCGTAGATTTCGGTGATCGTGCCCACTGTGGAGCGGGGGTTGCGGCTGGTGCTTTTCTGCTCGATGGAGATGGCCGGGGAGAGACCCTCGATGAAATCCACATCCGGCTTGTCCATCAGGCCGAGGAACTGGCGCGCGTAGGCCGAGAGGCTCTCCACGTAGCGACGCTGGCCCTCGGCGTATATCGTGTCGAAGGCCAGGGAGCTTTTGCCGCTGCCCGAAAGGCCGGTCAGCACGGTGAGCTGTCCGCGCGGGATGCGCACGTCGATATTCTGCAGGTTATGCTCGCGGGCGCCCTTGACCACCAGCCAGCCGCCGTTTTTATCTTCAGGAGTGTCCATCTTGCCGTCCATTCAAGTTTATTCTCGTCTTTGGCGGATCAAACCCATAAATTTACATGCAGCGCTTGGTTTTGTCAAAGCTCACAGCATATCATAACCGATTAAAAACAATATAATTAGGTGTGGCGAGGCGCTTGAAGTCACTGCCGCGCCAGCTTTTCCCACGGCAATCCCTCCAACCCGGGAGAGACAATGCGACATTCAGCTGCCATCCGACAGTTAGTCCCGTTCCTGATTCTGGCCGTGCTCCTGAGCGCCGGCTGCGGCGGCTCCAAGCTGAAACTGCCTGCCAGCCGCGACACGGTGATCTGGATGTACCGGGGCGAGCCGACCTGTAATTTTGGGGCGGTGGAGCCGCTCTGGGCCGAGGGGGCGCACTACGCCGCCCTGATCGATTTCGATATGTCAGCCCTGCGCGGGCGCAGGGTGAGTCAGGCCCGGCTCTGGCTGCACAAGGCCGGGGACACGCCTTTATATGCGGTGGCGTTTTCGACTATCGCCGCGGACTGGATCGAGGGCACGGGGGATGGCACCGGGCCGCAGCCGGAGGCGAGCTGCGCAGCCTGGGTGCGCCAGGACCAGCAGAGCGGCCGTCCCGTGCGCTGGGCCGGGCCGGGCAGCGACTTTACGGACGTGATCATGGGCGAGGGCGGCAGCCTGCGCTCGGGCGAGCTGCCGGTGAAACAGGAGTCCAACGGCTGGATGAGCGTGGAGGTCCCGCCGGATTTCCTTCACGCTCTGGCCGTGGGGGCGGCCTTCGGGATCGTGGTCGTGGATGCCCGCGGCGAGCTGCGCACCCCGGATGGGAATTTCATCCGCAAGCTGTTCCACAGCCGTGACTCGGGCAAGAACGCCCCGTACCTGGCGGTCGAGCTGGAGAAAGCCCCGGAGTCCGCACCCGTGGCTCCCACTGAGGTGCGGGTGCTCCCGGAACCGCAGACGGCCGGAGTGACCAGCGGTGCCGCCCTGGTGGAGATCACCCCGCAGGGTGAGGGCGAGGGCCGCGGGTTTGTCTACGAGGTGCTCTGTTCCTCCTCCGCGCTCGATACCGCCGCAGCCGACAGCGCAGCGCGCCTGCCGCGCTGGCAGGTGCCGCCCGTTTGTCCCGGGGGACGCGACACCCTGCGCCTGAGCGGCCTCACTCCCGGCGCGGCACTCAACGTGGCCGTGCGCACGGTTGACCGGTCCGGAAAGCGCAGTGCCTGGGTCCTGGCTTCCGGCGAGGCCTCGCCAGCCCTGGCCCGGACTTCGCTTGTCCCACCGCGCCGCCCGGACCTGGGCGGACGGATCCGGGTGTGGGCCTGCGGGCCGGATGAGAAAGTGAACCCGGCCACCGGGCGCCTGTTCGAGGAGAACGCTGCCCTGTTCGGCCTGGCAGGGGATGGCGACTACGACTACAAGTTCGCGGGGCCGCTCTGGCAGGCTGCCTCGAACGGGGGCACGGTGAGCCTGGACGCCCCACGCGGGGGTACGGCTGCGTTCCAGGTGATCGTGGAGCCGGAGGCGGCCGCGCTGGAGGGTATCTCCATCCACGCCGACTGGACAGATAATCCGGCCGGAGTGCGCTCGCGTTTCCCGGCCAGGGTATTCCGTCTCTGGAGCCTCAAGGACCGCGAGAGCGGTCAGTGGTTCCCGGAGGTGGCTGTGCCGCAGGCTGGCGAGTTCAGCCTGCCCGACACGGCCAACGCGATCCCCGGCCAGCGCAACCAGGCGTTCCTGGTGGAATACTATATTCCGCGGGATGCCGCTCCAGGGCGCTACCGGGCCGCCGTGGTGGTGGGCGCGCGCGGGTTGCTGGCCCGCTCGCTGGATGTTGAGATAACCGTGCACCGAGCCGTGCTGCCGGATGTGCTGCCCTTTATCGCCGAGATGAATGTCTACGGCCCGGTGGCTGGGCAGTGGGGGCTGGACCCGGAATCGGATGAGTACTATTCCATCGAGGAGAAATATTACCGTCTGGCCCACGAGCACCTGACCGCGATCAACCAGTTGCCCTACAGCCAGAACGGCTCGATCAAGGCCGTGGGCGCGCCGAAAGTGGAGGGCGAGGGCGAGAACATCCGGGTGAGCGACTGGTCGGCCTGGGACAATCGCTGGGGCCGCTATCTGGACGGCAGTGCGTTCGAGGGCACGGACCGCCGCGCCGCGGTGCCGGTGATGTACCTGCCGTTCTTCGAGAACTGGCCCTCCAGCCTCAACCGTCATTACCGCTTCACACCGCGCGATACCACCTATCCGGAGATAATCAACGAGCGCGCCCTGGACACCCCGCCCGTCATGGCCGACTGTTTCGATCCGGCCTACGCCCAGGAGTGGACAGGAGCGCTGCGCCAGTTCGCCCAGCATTTCCGCGAGAAAGGCTGGACCGGCACCGAGTTCCAACTTTACCTGAACAACAAGTACTACTGGAAAGACCCCAAGATGGGCGACCTGGGCGGCAGCGGCATCTCGTGGTGGCTCCTGGACGAGCCCTACCACTGGGATGATTTCAAGGCCATAGCTTATTACGGGGACTTGTTCATGCAGGCGGTGGGCGAGGTGCACGACGTCAATATGATCTTCCGGCTGGATGTCAGCCGGCCGCAGCTTCAGTTCGGGCTGTGGGATGGGATCCGCAGCGTGAGCTACGTGAGCAGCGCGTTCTACGAGAAGAACGCTTTCCTGCTGCGCCGTCAGCGCGAGTTCGGCGAGAAGACCCGCAACTACGGCGCATTCAACAATCTGGACGAGACCAACCTCACCGCCACGGCTTGGCCGCTCAAGGTCTGGCTGAACGGTGGAAGCGGCCTTCTGCCCTGGCAGACTATCGGCGATGACAGGAATTTCGAACAGTTCCAGAACACGGCCATATTCTACCCTGGACGGCGTTTCGGGGTGGAGGGTCCGCTGGCCAGCCTGCGGCTGAAGGCCTGCCGCCTGGGAGTAGAGAACGCGGTGCTGCTGGAGCTGCTGGCCCGCAGCCGGGGATGGACACGCGAGCAGGCCGCCCTGGCCGTGGCCCGCTACCTCGATCTGGGCGGCAGCACCCGCGAGCAGTATCTGGATGATGCCGGGCAGGTCAATTTCGCAGGTCTGGACCGCGCCGGAATGGCTGCCCTCCGGCAGGCTCTCCTGCGCAGCCTGGACTGAGCGGACTGAAACGGGGAGAAGCCATTGTTCGGGTGAGTAAGGGGGTGCGGACCAAGCTGGCCGCACCCCTTTCCCATTACATGATGAAGGAGACGAGATAGTAGCTAAGCGCGGCGATGATCGCGGTGGCGGGTATGGTCAGGATCCAGGCCCAGAGGATTTTCCGGGCTATACCCCAGCGGACGTTTCTGGCGTGCTCGATGCTGCCCACTCCCATTATCGAGCCCGAGATAACGTGCGTTGTGCTCACCGGGATCCCCATGTGCGCTGTCCCGATCAGCACGATCGCGGATGCGGTCTCGGCGCAGAAACCTTCCATCGCCCGGATCTTCGTTATCCGCGTGCCGATGGTCTTCACGATCCGCCACCCGCCCAGGAAAGTGCCGAGGGAGATGGCGCTGTAGCAACTGATTATCACCCAGTGATCTATCACGAATGTATTGGTGATGCCCGCCGAAAAGAGGGTCAGCGCGATTACGCCCATGGTTTTCTGCGCATCGTTCGTACCGTGGCCGAACGAGTAAAACGAGGCCGACACCAACTGCAGAAGCTTGAATTGCTTGTTCGCAGTCGAAGGGTGGCGCTTGCGGAACAGCCAGATGACGAACACGGTGAATACCGCCGCTCCGATCATTCCCAGCAGCGGCGCCACGAAAATGAACAGGAACACTTTCAGCAGCCCCAGCACATGGACTATCTTCAGCCCGACCGAGGCGATACCGCTGCCGACCAATCCGCCGATCAGCGCGTGGCTGCTCGAGGTGGGCAGACCGAGCAGCCAGGTCAGGATGTTCCAGGCGATGGCGCCGATCAAGGCCGCGAAAATCAGAGGCAGGGTGACATGGGTGATGTCGATTATCCCTTTCCCGACAGTCTGGGCCACCGCTGTGCCATAAAAGAAATAGCCGGAGAAATTCGCGATACCGGCCAGTATCACTGCCTGAAGCGGGGTCAGCGTGCGCGTGACCACCACCGTGGCGATTGCGTTGGCGGAGTCGTGAAAACCGTTTATGAAGTCAAAAATCAATGCAAATGAGACGATTATTATAACCGCGGTCGTTGCATCCACCATCATTAACCCCGTTTCACGACAATGCCACGCACCAGCTTCGCAATGCGGTCGATTGAATTGATCAGGTCCTCAAGATTCTCGTAAAGGTCCTTGAACTTAATCATATAGATGAGGTTGTTCTTGCTGTTGATCAGATCGGCCATCGTTGTGTGGAAGAGGAAATCGGCCTCGGTCTCCAGTGTGTGGATTTTGGAGACGATGATGGTGATGTCCTTTTTCCCTTCCAGGTTGGAAATCAGCTTTTTCAACTCGCTGGCCATATCCACGATCAGGTTGGAAAAATTCATGACCGCGGGCGTCGTGTCCTTGATCTGGAAGATTTCGATCTTCTGCGCCAGGTTGTTGATCCTGTCGAGCGAATTGTCGAGGCCGACCGCGATGGAATGGATGTCTTCCCGGTCGAGCGGGGTGAGGAACGTGCGGTCGAGCTGATCGATGATCAGACGCTCGAGCGCGTCGCCTTTCAATTCCAGATCCTTGATCTTTGAGACTTCAGCGTGAATCTCATCCTCGCTCAACTGCTTGAGTCTGGACAAAAAAGCCCTGAATGCAATGCAGCTTTCGGAAAAGAGGTCGACCTGGTCGTTCATATACTTGAAGAACTTGATCTCTCTCGGCAACAGCAAGTCGAGGATGTTAAAATTCATGGCGCTCTCCTGAAGGGCTAAGCAATATCGGACGACTGTAATTGGCTCAAATGGATAAGGACGGATACCATCTGCCGTTCAAGCGATCGGCGACAGACCGGCGTTGTCATTTTCTCTGGCGGCAGTGGCGGCGCGGTTATCTCACCCGTGTCGGCAGTGGTCAGGAAGACGTTTTCCTATTTCCTGATCTAATTAAATTCTTGCCGAAAACTAACAATGCGCTAATATAACTCGGTCTTCGATTTCAGGCCAAAAAAAAGGTTAGCCTCTGTCCCTCTGCTATTTATTTGAGTGGCGACCGGGTTTGGATTTGAGGGAAAGTGATGTGAGGGTTGCAGTTCCATGAAGAATGTGTCTGCGGGTGGATTCCCGGCGCCGGTTCGGTTTTCAGAAAGCTGGAGGGAAGGGGCGCCGCAGGATTTCCATGTCTGCTCACGCGGCAGAGGCATCTAACCGTGACCGGGCTGTGATCTGTGCCAGATCAGGTTTTTTGCCCTGCCATTGTCACTTATTCTATTCCTGGAGAAGGCCCGATGTTCAAATCGCTGCTGCAATGGTTCAGGAACGAGAACCTCCTGGTCCAGGCCAAGGAATCGGTGCTCCTGATGTTGGACGAGGACCTGAAGATGTTCGATGACTCGGTCGGGCTGCTGTGGACGAGCAGCGGCGTTTCCCTGGAGGAAATACGTGAGCGGGACCAGCAGATCAACCGACGGATGCGCCAGGTGCGTAAAAAAGTGCTCACGCACTTGGCTTTCAGCGGCCAGAGCGGCCTGGACACCTCCCTGGTGCTGATCAGCATCGTGATCGATGTCGAACGTATCGGCGACCACACCAAGGATATCACTGTTCTGGCGAGCGAGTACCGCGGACAGTTCAAGCCCGGGCCTTTCGAGCCGGAGGTGCGCCGCTTCGAGCAGTCGATCCGCGAGCGGCTCCAGGATTTGCAGGAGATAATCGACCAGGAGGACGAGGAGAAGGCCAACCGGATCGCCGACACTCACAAGGCGATCAACGCCGCCTACGCCACGATGCTGTCCCGCCTGGTGAACGAGAACGGGGCCGGTCTGGAGGCCGGCATGGCCGTGCTTCTCGCCCTCTACATGCGCTACCTGCGGCGGATCGAGGGGCACATTTTCAACGTCGCCTCGGCCGAGGTCAACCCGTTCCACCGGATCGGGTTCAAAGCCAAGAAAAAGAAGCGCACCGGAGAGCCTTTGCCCGACTGAAGGGCCTGTCTCCCGGGGGTTGTAGCTGTATCACAAGGACTATTTATGCCACTGGAGCGTCTGCCACCCTCCCGGGGAGGCGTCTCCACCTGAACCACAAACGAAGAAAACACTCCATGAAACCCGACACCACCCAGCCGGGCACTGCCAGAAAAGTACTGGCCGTCTTGCTATTCCTGCTCTTCCTGTACCTGTTCCTTCTCAGCATCCAGGTCATGGGCCTGGGTTTCAAGCACCTGGGCAAAGGGTTTTCCGAGGGCCTGATCCACAGCACCGCCAACCCGGTGCTGGGACTGTTTATCGGGCTTCTCAGCACGGCCATCGTGCAGAGCTCCTCCAGCACAACCTCGATCGTGGTGGGGCTGGTGGCAAGTGGAACGCTCACCCTGCACAACGCCATTCCGATAATCATGGGCGCCAATATCGGCACCACGGTCACCAACCTGATCGTCTCGCTGGGCCATATCTCCCACCGCGAGGATTTCCGCCGCGCCTACGCCTCCAGCGTGATCCACGACATGTTCAACATGCTGTCTGTGATGATTTTCCTGCCCCTGCAGTACTATTTCGGCTACCTGGAAAAGGTGGCCCTGTTCTTTTCCGAGCTGGTCGATTCCAGCGGCGGATTGCATTTCGCCAGCCCGCTCAAACTGGTCCTCGACCCGGTAGCACACGGGGCGGCCGACCTGATGGGCGGCCACGGCATCATAATCCTGGTGGTCTCGCTGGCCGCGCTGTTCCTGTCGCTGGCCTACATGGTCAAGAACATGAAGCTGCTCATCATGTCGCGGGCCGAGGTGGTTTTCGAGCAGGCCATTTTCCGGACCAAGTATCACGGTTTCCTGTTCGGGATGCTGTTCACGGCCCTGGTGCAGTCCAGCTCGGTGACCACGAGCCTGGTGGTGCCGCTGGCCGGGGCCGGAATGCTCTCGATCGACCGTATTTTCCCCTACACCTTGGGGGCGAATATCGGCACCACGATCACGGCGATGATGGCCGCGGTGGCCACGGGCAACCCGGCGGCGGTGAGCGTGGCGCTGGCCCACCTGATGTTCAACGTGTCGGGTACACTGGTGTTCTGGTGGATTCCGTTCGTGCCGATCCGCCTGGCCGAGTGGGTGGCCTCGTTCGCCTCGCGCAACCGTCTGATCGCGATTGTCTACATCCTGGTGATGTTTTTCCTGGTACCGCTGGGGATTATCTGGTTGATGGAGTGAGGGAGGGAGGAAAAAAATTTCTTGTAGACCGTATGTCAAGCTGACGTGAACCGTCTTTTGTAGGGTCGCACCCACGTGTGCGACCGGGCGGACACATGGGTCCGCCCCTACGATGACAGGTTCCGGGTAATATCAACGTTCAATTTTTTAATATTATTAAGTCAGCGGAGGGCTATCACTCCAGCGGCAGCCGCACCGTAAACGTGCTGCCCACTCCGGCCTCGCTCTCCACCGTGATCGTCCCGCCGTGCGCCTCCACGATCTCCTTGACTATCGCCAGGCCCAGCCCGGTGCCCTCGCCCAGGCCCTTGGCCCGGCTGCCACGGAAGAACTCCTCGAACACCTGTCCCTTTTCCTCCTCGCTCAGCCCGATCCCGGTGTCGCTCACCGCCAGCACCAGGGCGCCCTCCTCCACTGCCGCACGCAGGCTCACCTTGCCCTGCTCCGTGTACTTGACCGCGTTGCTCAACAGGTTCATCAGCACCTGGCCCAGGGCCTCCGGGTCGGCGATCAACTCGGGCAGGCCGGGTTCCAGCTCCGCCTCCAGGGTCAGAGTGCGCGCCTCGGCCTGGGGCCGCACCAGTTCGAGATGGCGCTCGATCAGGGGAAGAGGGTTCAGGCGCTGACGGTTGAAGCGGTGAGCCGCCATTTTCATGCGGGAGAGTTCCAACAACTCGCGGATCATCTCCAGCAGGTTCATCACCCGCCGCTCGGAGCGGCGCAGAAGGTCCTTCACCCGAGGCTCCAGCCCGGCCTCGAACGAGGTGAGGATCACGGTGATCAAGCTGTGGATCGCGGCCAGGGGCGCCTTGAGTTCATGCTCCACCCGCAGGATGAATCGCGTGCGGTACTCGTGCACCTCCTGGAGCTGCTCGTTGGCCTGCTCCAGCGAGTCCTTCACCCGGAAAAGCTCCTGCTCGCGCGAACGCAGCCGCCGCGTGATCGAGGTGGCCATGTAGACCGAGATGAAAAGCGTGGTGCTGAATACCGCCGCGCTGCCCAGAAGGTAGAGCGGGTTGTCGTAGATGCCGGGGTCGAAGAACGTGAACAGACGGTGGTGTGGGATCAGACGCAGGTATTCCGCCAGCAGGATCAGGTTGAACACTCCCACGGCCAGGGTTGCCTGAAGGTAGCTGGCCAGGGTGGAGAGCAGGATGCTGGCGATGATGATGTGGAAGATGAAATAGAAGCAGAACGGGTTTTCCACCCCGCCCGAGAAATAGAGCAGCACGTTGAGCACCAGCAGGTCGATTGAGATCTGCACGTTGGCCAGGTGCGAAACCATCCGATGCCAGCCGGGAAGGTCGCGGCGGCGCTGCAGCCAGCGGAAATACAGCAGGTAGACTATATTGACCAGGAAAATGGAGGAGGAGATCCAAAGCAGCAGGTTGCGGTTCACCAACAGGGGGAACGCGGCGGTGGAAATGAGGATCGTGCTGCTCACCCCCAGGCCGGCCAGCCAGCGAACCCGTATAAACCAGCCGATCCGGTCGACCAGCTCATCCTCGAAGGTCAGCACGAAATGACTGATACCCTTGCGTCTTTTACGCGGCTCGGCTGGCATCGTTCCCGTTCGGCTGGACCGTCACAGAGCGGCCGGGCCGGTCAAGCCCCGCGTTACAGGGCAGCCGGCCCGGTTCTCACTCTCTGTGTCGGTGCGTGTTATTTCAGGTTCAGTTTCCTCTTGATCAACGAGATCAGCACCGAGGGTATAACCGGCTTCTGCAGCGCGCCCTCGAAACCCAGCCCGCTTATGTCCAGGTTGTAGCTGGTGGTGTCGCCGATGGAGCTGAGCAGGATCACTGGAGCCTTGCAGCCGGCCTCCTTGATCCGGGTGGCAACTTTCGCCCCGGCATCCACGGTCTCCATCATCATGTCCGCCAGGACCAGATCGGGATTGACACTTTTGGCCTTTTCCAGTCCCTGCTGACCGTCGTTCGCCGTCTCGACCTGGAACCCCTCGGTTTCAAGCATGATCTTCATCGCTTCGAGGATGTCCCTGTCGTCGTCGATCACCAGGATGGTCTTGTTGATCGCTTCAGCCATCGCTGAGTCTCCTGATTAAAATTATTTCCTGAAATTGAAATTGCAATCTTTCGGCGGACTGTAAAAGCTTTTTTCCAGACCGGGTGCAATATAACGCCCTGTGCAGCGTCATGGCCTCAAAAAGCGACCTCTACGGACACGCCGGTTCAACTTCCGGCGTGCTTTTCCAGCTCGGCCCGCGGGTCGGGGCTGCCCAGCACCCCGCGCAGGAAACTCAGGGCCGCCTCCAGCCTTCCCTCGGCCGCTTCGCTCAGGCCTTCTTCGCCCATCTCGAAACTGTCGCCCCGCAGTGCCAGAACGAACGCCGGTGGCGTCCGTCCGTAGACCGCACGGCAGGTTTCGAGCACCGCGGCCGGAGGCATGGAGTGGGTCGAGAAATGCGTCGCGTTCGAGGGCGTGAGCCGGCTCAGCCCGAACGGCTCCGGGGCCTCCAGGGCGGCGTCGGCGAACAGCACCAGGTCCGCTCCGGACAGGTCGGCCGCATGCTCGATGTTGAGCTGGTAGTCCCAGAGCGTCTCCAGACCCTCCAGTTCCCACTCGCTCACCGCCTCGGCCAGGCGCGGTCCCAAGCCGTCATCGCTGCGGCCCGGGTTGCCGTATCCGATAAGCAGCATTTTCACGCCGGCCTCAGACCCCGCGGGTCAGACGGCTGATCCGGTTACCGGCCGCATCCACCAGTTCCACGTCCAGCGCCATCTGGCCCAAGGCGTGCGTGGCGCAGCTCAGGCAGGGGTCGTAGGCCCGGATAGCCACCTCGATGTGATTCAGCAGGCCC
>CAYLSM010000153.1:0-10887 GCA_964386505.1 uncultured Gemmatimonadales bacterium | reverse complement strand
CGGCGAAGGCGTTGATCATACCGGACACCGTCCCGAGGAACCCGAACATCGGGGCCACGGAGATGATCGTGGCCATGGAGATCAGACCGCGCTCCAGGAAGGCCAGTTCGATGGTACCGGTGTTCTCGATGGCCTTGAGCACGCGCTCACTGCCCTCTTTAACCTTGCGCAGACCGGCCAGCATGATAGCGGCCACCGGGCCTTCGGTGTTCTCACACAGCTCAAGGGCGCCCTGAATGTTCTTCTCGGCCATGAAGGCGTTGACCTGCTTGAGCAGACGGCGGGTCTTCATTCCGGCCATGGTCAGGGTGGTGTACTTCACGATAACGATGGCCAGACCCCAAATGGAGCAGATGGCCAGAGGAATCATGAAAATGCCGCCCTTTACGCAGAAGTCTCCAAACGGAGTGGAGAAGAACCACTGGCTCAGGTTGTTATACAGAAGCCAATTAATCATTAGACCGCGACCTCCACCTTAAGAATTAGGGGTAAGAAGAAGAAAGGCAGGCAATTCTTTAGACTTAATAGAGATAGCACCCGCTTGATTAAGGTTTTCTAAACTACTATCCGCTAAAATACTTGTCAAGCAATTTTTAGCAAAAATGGAAAATCTGGAAGCCGCACTCCACATCCGGTGATACACTTCCGAGTTCCAAATGTTTTAACTTTCAGAGATTTAATACGCTAATCGAACGAATACAAGTCAAAAATGTTTCCACCCTCCAGGCGGTCAGTTGTCGAGGGCGATCCAATGGCCGAAGGAGCGCTCCACCAGGTCGGGGATTGCGTCCGGGGCGTCTGATACTGAGTCATCCGGCAGTGTCGGGCTGTCCAGTCCGGCCTCCAGCCCGGCGCAGGCGAGCAGGGTGCGGGTGTAGGGGTGCAGCGGATTGGCGTACAGTTCGGCCGTGCCGGCCAGTTCCACCACCCGCCCGTGGCGCATCACCGCAACCCGGTCGCTGACAGCCCGCACCACGCCCAAGTCGTGCGATATGAACAGGAGAGTCAGGCCCAGTGAGCGTTTGAGTTCCATAAGGAGTGTCAGTATCTGGCCCTGGATCGAGAGATCGAGGGCCGAGACCGGCTCATCGGCCACCACGAAATCGGGTCCCGCGGCAATGGCCCGGGCGATGGCCACCCGCTGGCGCTGCCCGCCGCTGAACTCGTGCGGGAACCGTCCCGCGTGCGCCGCGCTCAGTCCGACACAGTGGAGGAGTTCCTCCACCCGCGAGTGCAGGGTGTTACCCTCAAGGCCGGCGTGCAGGCGAAGCGGCTCGGCCAGGGTGCGGAATACGGTGAAACGCGGGTTGAGAGAACCCAGCGGGTCCTGGAACACCATCTGCATGCGCCGCCGCAGACGGCGGAGCTTTCCTGCGTCGAGTGCGCCCAGATCGACCCCGTCGAAGCGGACCAAGCCCGAGTCCGGCCGCTCCAGGGCCAGCAGAAGGCGGCCGGTGGTGCTCTTACCGCAACCGCTCTCGCCCACCAGGGCCAAGGTTTCACCCGGGGCCAGGCTCAGGTTCACCCGGTCCACCGCCGGGGCGCCGCCGCGGCCGTAGGCCTTGACCAGGGCCTGGCACTCGATCAGGGGAGGGGCGCCGTTCATTCAACCACCCCGCTTTCCGCCGCCGCCAGGTGGCAGCGCACCAGGCGGCCGGACTGTCCGGCCAGAAGGCGCAGCGCCTGGGGCCGCTCGCAGCCGTCCCGAGCCAGAGTGCAGCGGTCGCGGAAACGGCAGCCCGCGGGCCAGTCCCCAGGGGACGGCACCTGTCCCGGTATGCTGCGCAACGTGCCATCCGCCGCGGGGACACAACCGAGCAGCGCACGCGTGTAGGGGTGCGCCGCCGCGGCGAACAGCTCCGCCGCTGGGGCGCTCTCCACGATCTGCCCGGCGTACATTACCGCCACGCGCCGGGCCAGACTGCGCACCAGGTGGAGATTGTGGCTGATCAGCAGCAGGGCCAGCGAGCGTTCCGCGCACAGGCTTTTCAGCAGCCCGATTATCTGGCGCTCCACTGTGACATCCAGCGCCGTGGTGGGTTCATCCGCGATGAGCAGGGCGGCCCCGGTAACCAGGGCCATGGCGATCACGGCGCGCTGTTTCTGCCCGCCGCTCAACTGGTGAGGGTAGCTGTCGAAGACGCGGCGGGTGTCGGGAATCCCGGCCGCGTTCAGGGCCGCGAGGGCCCGGACCACGGACTCGGCTCGCCCGGCCTGCCGGTGGGCGCGGAAAGTCTCGACAATCTGTTCCCCCACTTTGAACAGCGGGTCGAGGGCGGAGGAGGGGTCCTGGAACACCATGGCGATCCGTCCGCCGCGCACTTTCTTCAGGTCGGACAGGCTCAAGCCGTTCAGATCGACCCCTTCCAGCGACATGCACCCGGCGCTCGAGCGGCCGACATCCCCGGGCACGGCCCGCAGCAGGGACAGGGCGGTCAAGGTCTTGCCGCAGCCGCTTTCGCCCACCAGGGCCAGACATTCCCCGGCCCGCAGTGTGAAACCGACATCCTCGACCGCCCGGACTCCCGAGACCAGGGTCACGTTCAGGCCCCGCACCTCCAGCAGCGGCACGGCTGTTTCTGCGGTGCTGGCTCCCATCCTGCTCTCCCTGCGATCCGGGCCCCGGCTGGGGCGACTCTTGCCACTTGGGGAATAAACAATTATTTTAATCCAATCCCGGATGGGGCACAAGAAACACGGCCCGACAGCGGGCCTTAATTTATATGTATATACCTGGCTACAAACCGAAGGAGAACTGGGATGGGCAAAGGCGACAAGCGGACCAAGCGCGGCAAGATCTACCGCGGCACGTTCGGCAAGACCCGGCCGCACAAGATCGAGAAGCAGGAAAAGGAAGCCGGCAAGAAATAGGACTGACCGGCACTCAGATTCAGTCAAAGCAAAGGCGCCGGACTCACTTGAGTCCGGCGCCTTTGCTTTGGAGCCTTTTATCTTTCAAATTCAGACTGTCTCTTTCAAGGCCTTGCCGGAGGTGAACTTTACAACCTTGCGCTGCGGGATGCGGATGGTCTTGCCAGTCTGCGGGTTGCGGCCCTCGCGCGCTTTCCGGGTGACCACGGAGAAAGTCCCGAAGCCCACCTGGGTGTACTTGCCACCCTTCTTCAGGCTTTTGGTGATGTTGTCGAAAACGCTGTCGATAGCCTCTCCGGCGGCTTTCTTGGAAATGCCAACACCAGCGGCAACGGCATCGATCAGTTCGGCCTTAGTCATGGAGAAATCCTCCAGAAAAAAGTTGTGAGTGGCGGGGGACACGAACGTTTATACGGCCGGAATACCTCTTCTATCCCAGATCTTTTAACGGTGCGCCTTTGCTAAGTGTATAACTGTTTAAAGCCGCTTGTCAAGCCTGAAATAGCCATTTTCAAAATTATTGAAGAAAATATTCAACAGAAAAGGCAAAAATCATCAAAAAAACCTTCTGGTGCTCTCAAATCAGCCGGTAATCCTTATCCGCCGAAAAACCGGCTGTATATTATATACCTGCCCTCCAGCCTCCAGTCAAGACTGTCAGTGACGGAAATCGTTATTTTTCAACCCGGAGCCCTGCCAGGCAGAAAAAAGGCGGGACTTCATTGAAGTCCCGCCCTTGTGCTGCATGCAGAGGCTCGAACCGCTCAGTTGCCGAACTGTCCGCTCAGGTCGCGCCCCACGTTGAGGCTCAGCCGGCTCAGCTCGATGTGGTAGTCGTAGATCGAGTTGATGTAGTTGACCTCGGCCTGGGAGTAGTCGACCTGGGCCTGGCGCAGTTCCAGCAGGCTGGAGGCGCCCAGACGGTAGCGCTCCTGCTGAAGCTCCAGCGACTGGGAGGCCAGGCTCTCGCTCTCACCCAGGGTGACATGGCGCTGGTAGAGGCGGTCGAGTTCCAGGAGACCGGCGCGCACCTCGCGCTCGATATCCAGCCGTTTCTGGGCCAGGTCGAGGTTCAGGTTGTTCAGGCTGATCTCGGTGTTGCGGTTGGAGCGGAACCGGGCGAAGCTGTCGAGGATGTTCCAGCCGAGCGAGATGCTCAGCCCGCGGCTCTGCACCTGGTTGGGGAGAAAGTCCAGCCCGTCCTTGCTGCGAGAGAAACTGGCTCCGGTGCTCAGAGTGGGCAGGTAGGCCAGACGTCCCATCAATAGGTTATTCTGCTGCTGGCGTATCTGCAGCTCGAGAGTCTTGACATCCGGGTGGTTTTTCACCGCCTCGGCGCACAGGTCATCGGCTTTAAGCTCAATGTGCTTGACCTCGAAATCATCCACCAGCGAGTATTTCGCCTCCAGCTTGCCGCCCATGGTGCGGTTCAGGTCCATGCGCGAGGTGGCCAGGGCGTTCTCGTACTGAACGATCTGTAGCTCGGCGTTGCGCACCTCGATCTGTGCCTGGAGCACATCCAGGCGGGTCACCGAGCCCACGGAGAACCGCGCCTCGGCCAGACGGAGCTGCTCGCGACGCTGGTCGGTCTGGCGCTGGGCGGCCAGGAGCAGTTTCTTGTTGCGCAGGACATTGAAATAGCCCTGGCGGACCTGGTTGACCAGGCCCAGCTCGGAGCTGTAAATCCGGCTGATGCGCTCATCCTTGAAAAATCTGGCGTTGCGCATCTCGAAGTAATGGTCGGCGCGGTTGAACAGAGTGAGGTTGAAATTCAACTGGCCGTACGAGCTTTTGCTGATACCGCCGCTGGTGCGGACATTACCGCTCTGATCGACATAAGAGCTGTTGCGGTTGGTCTGGCCCATGCCGAATCCGCTGCTCAGGGTGGGCAGGTAGTTGCCCCAGGCGTTGAGCAGCTCGCCGGCTGCGGCGCGCAGGTTCTCCCTTGTTTTGCGGTGATTGGGACTGTCGGCCAGGGCGCGCTCGATGCAATCCTTGAGCGAGAGGTTCGGCCCCTCGTCCCCGGCGCTTTGGGCGACAGCGGCTGCCGTGATGCCGCGGCTGACCGGGAACAGGACCGAAAGGTTGTAGTCGTGGTAGAATGGCACCGGGGAATCCAGAAGGCCCTGGCCGCGGGCGGCCGCCGTCTGTCCGGCGGCCTGGCCCGTCTGGGCCGCGGCGGATGCCGCGCCCGCGGCCAAAAGCACCGCGGTCAGAACAATGGCATGCAAACCTGTACGCTGCATCGATGAACCTCCGCTTGCGTTCGCGCCTGGCGTTGACACAGATGAATGATATTGACAGGAAAGAGAGCCCATTATCAGGGGGGCTTGTTCTTTAAGACAAACGAAGCGACCGAATAGTTTCATTTCTTTTGCCGCAGCCCGTTCAGTCCGGTGCAGGGGCTGCGCGGCCGGAGCGCCGGACAAGGAAAACTCCCGCCAGAAGGCAGGCCGCGCCGGCGGCCAGCCAGGGCGCCGGAACATCCCCCACCGAGTCCACCCAGGACTGCTCTGCCCCGGTCGAGAAGTTGACCAGCACAAGGGCCAGCGTGTTGTTGATCAGGTGGGCTGCCACCGCGGGCCAGAGCGAGCCGGCTGTTTCGGCCACCCAGGCCAGAAGCAGCCCGATCAGCGCCAGGATGAACCAGCGGTAGAGGTCCAGGTGGAAAAGACCGAACAAAATTCCGCTCAGGATGATTACCGCACCGGAACCGAAATGGCGACGGGCCGCACCCTGGAGCAGGCCGCGGAACAACAGTTCCTCCAGAAAAGCCGGGGCCAGGGCCAGACCCGCCAGGGCCAGAATAAAGGAAGCGTTATCCGGGGCGCTCAGCATTTCGCTCAGGCCCTCCAGGTATCCCACAGGCGGCGGGAAGAGTCGCGCCTGCCAGGCCTCGATCTGCGGGGCAAGGCTGACAAGCCCCGCGCCGATCAGCACCGCTCCGGCAAGTGACGCGGCACTCGGCGCCTGAAGACCAAGACTTGCCGGGAGATCGTACTTTCCGAGGCCGAACAGAACCAGGAGCGGCAACCCCAGGCTGGTGACCTCCAACGCCGCCGCCCAGGCAAACCGTCCCTTTGACAGCCCGCTCAGCGGGATCAGTCCGCGCAGGCTGAGCCAGGCCGCCAGCACCAGGACCAGCAATGTCCCGGCCAGGGTCAAAAGGGCCGCGCCCAGAGACGGCACCCGCTCTGCGGTGCTCGCCTGCTTTGCCTCGGCCCCGGGTGTCTCGGGCAGGCCCGTTTCACGAAATTCTTCCATGGATTGTATTCCCCCGGAAGCGGCTCGATTGTTCCAGAAATGCTGCTGCGGTAATCCCTGAGGAGGCGGACAGCGGAGGCGGGTGAAGCTCAGTACTCCACCTCCAGCTCGACCCGCTCGCTCACCAGATCGAGGAACGGACGGATGGGGGCGGATTCCAGGTGAAAATCACCCAGGCGGAAAAGGGGTAGGTTTTCGTGCCAGTCCGAGCCGCCGGTGGCGATCAGCCCGAGCTGACGGGTGAAAGCTTCGACATTCTGCACTTGTGTCGGACTGAGCTGCGGGCGGTAGACCTCCACTCCCATCAGGCCCTCGGCGGCCAGGCTCTCCACCAGCGGCTCGAAGCTCTCGGGGCTGGGATGGGCCAGTACGCTGATCCCGCCGGCGCTGTGGATGAGCTGGATCACCTTGCGGGTGTCTGTCAGCTCGTACTCCACGTAGGCCGGGGCATCCACGCCCAGGAAGCGGACAAAGGCCTCCTTGAAGCTTTTCACGTAATTGTACTTGATCAGCAGGCGGGCGATGATCGGCCGGCCCACGGTCTGATCGGTGGGAATGCGGTCGAGTTCCTCGGACGGGATGTGGACATTGCGCTGGTCCAGAAGGCCCAGGATACGGTGGGCGCGCTCCACGCGACGGCGCCGCGAGCGGGCCAGGTGCTCCAGGAGCGCGGTGTCCTCGATGTTCACCGCGTAGCCCAGCACGTGGATGTCCCGGCCCTCGAAGCCCGTGCTGAACTCCACCCCGGGAATGAACGGGAACCAGGCTTTGTCCGCCTGGCGCAGGCATTCCGGAATGTGGTTGACCGTGTCGTGGTCGGTGACCGAGATCAGGTCCAGGCCGCCGTGTGCGGCGAAAGAGAAGATCTCGCGCGGGCTGTGGCGCCCGTCCGAAAAACTGCTGTGCAGGTGAAGATCGGCTCGCATCCGTGATCCCGTTCCGGTGTCTTGCGTTGCATTTCAGCCGCTCCTGCCTGCGGCGAGACTGTCCGCCTCGACCAGGAGCGCGCGATGATAGTCCAGAAGTTCATTTTCCAGCTCCCGCGAGGACGCCACATCGGCCATCACGCGGAACACCGGCTCGGTCCGGCTGCCCCGCATCCAGACCCAGGCCGTGTCGTGTCCCCGGAGGTCTGTCAGCAGCACCTTGAACCCGCCCCGTCCGCCGGCGCTGCGCCGGCCTGGTCCCGCGAAAGCGCGCTGTCCCTCGTAGTTCATGAACCCGTAGCTTTCCACTCCCAGCCGCCGCCCCAGCCCCTGCCGGAACGAGTCCCAGCGCTCGTTGAACAGACGCTCGTAAACCGTCTTCAGACAGTCGTGGTCTTGGCTGGCGATGGGCAGCAGGGAGCGCGGCTCATACTGCCCGGTGGTGAAACGCCGGGGCAGCGACTCCAGAATACAGTCCAGGCTGCGGCAGCCCTCGGCCAGCGCGCCCTCCGACCTCTTTGCCCACTGGTCGAGCACCCCCTCCAGGCGCAGCAGCTTGACCAGAGCCAGCACAGTGCTCAGCGGGTCCCGCACCCGCGAGGGGTGTGTGATGTTGCCGCCGTTGGAGCCCTCTCCCAGGATACGCACCAGCCAGCCGGCATGGCGCAGGTGTTCTGCCAGGCCGACCACGTTGGCCTCGCCCACCTCGGAGCGGAACACCTGCGCGCCGAAGCGCCCGGCGATCTGCTCGATCCGCGAGGAGGTGCAGCAGTTGACCACAACCGCCACGCGGCGCGAGGGGACGCCGGAGCTGTCGTAACTTACAACATCCGAGGCGGCGAGGAAAGAAAGTTCCGCAGTCACCGCCAGGGCGAACACCTCCTGGGCCTCCAGTGGCCGGGCCGCGCCCTCCGGGTTCAGGATCACCACATTCCCCCGGTCGCCGTCGCAGTCGGGCACGTAGCCCAGCTCAAAGGCGTGGTCCTCCAGGGCGGCCAGTTCCAGCACGCGGCAGGCGGGGTGCAGGGCCTCACCCTCGGGCAGGATTGCGTGGGCGATACGCCCGGGCACGTGGTTCACGGCCCGGACCTTGAGGCCCAGGCCAGCCAGGAATTCGCGATCTATCGAAGTCGTACGCGCCGAGCCGTTCAGCTCGGCCACAATTCCCAGGGGCCGCCGCTTAAGCGAACAGCCCAGCTGCTCCAGCACACCGGCCCGTCCTGATGCGCTGGCCTCGGCGGTCAGCTCGCGGGTGGCGTGACGGCGGTAGGCGGCCAGGCTGTGACGTTTCTCGGCCGCGCTATGGGCATACACCTCAGCCAGGGCCATCGAGTCCACCCCGCGCAGCCCCGCGTAAAAAGCTTTCAGTCCGGACTCGCTGCCCAGAAGGGTGCGCAGGCTGTCCTCCAGCGCCTGGGCCCGGTCCCGCGGCAGCACTCGCCCATCCCCGGCCGAGAATTTCACCCCGTTCCAGCCCGGCGGGTTGTGGCTGGCGGTCACTATCACCAGGCCGTCCAACCCCGGCTCCAGGGCGATGAACGCCATGGCCTCGGGCGTGGGGGCCACTCCGGGGAAACGCACCCGCGCCCCGGCGGCCAGAAGGCCGCGGATAACCGCACATCCTGCCGCGGCCGAGGTGGGACGGGTGTCCAGGGCCACAGCGGCCACGGGAGCGCCGGGCCGGGTCTGCGCCAGGTGCTGTCCGAATACATAGCCCGCCGCTGCGGCGAACAGCGCAGCGTCGGGGTTTCCCTCCGGCCGGAGACTCTCCGGGTCGCCGCTCGATGCGAAGACCCGCCGCCAGCCGGAGAAAGAGATTATACTCTCATCCAGCAAGCCACGCCACCGGTCCGGTCCGGGAGGATCGGGCCAGCGGCCCGGACCGAGCGGGTCATCCGGGCATGCGGCCGGCAGGGCTGCCATCCGGGTTCACCTCGGAAAACGTTGTGATGAATGCGCATCAAACGCTCAATCTTGTTTAATGCCAGGGCCGGACGGCCGTTTTGAAATCTCTTCCCGCATCGGTGAGCCTGGCCGGCCTCCCCCTTTGAAAAAGGGGAATTGAGGGGGATTTGATTCTATAAATCGGGCTCGGCATGCCGTGCCCCCACAATCGATTTTCAGAATTACTCCACACCGTCTCAATCCAGCTTGAGCACCGCCAGGAACGCCTCCTGGGGAATCTCCACCCGGCCGACCTGTTTCATCCGGCGTTTGCCCTCGCGCTGACGCTCCAGGAGCTTGCGCTTGCGGGTGATGTCGCCGCCGTAGCACTTGGCGGTCACGTTCTTGCGTAAGGGGCGCACCACCTCACGGGCGATCACCCGCCCGCCGATTGCGGCCTGCAGCACCACCTCGAACAACTGGCGCGGGATCAGCTCCTTGAGCTTATCGATCAGGCGTTTGCCCCAGGCGCGGCTTTTATCCCGGTGGGTGATCGCGCTCAGAGCGTCAACCACCTCTTCATTGACCAGGATGTCCAGGCGCACCAGGTCGGCGGCGCGGTATTCCAGGAACTCGTAATCGTAGCTGGCGTAGCCGCGAGAGACTGTTTTCAGACGGTCGTAGAAATCGAGCAGGATCTCGGACAGCGGCAGAACGAAAATCAGCTCGATCTTGTACTGGTCCAGGTATTTCATCTCGCGGAACTCGCCGCGGCGTTCCCGGCAGAGCTCCATCACCGGCCCGATATAATCCGAGGGCATGTAAATTCTCAATGTCACCAGCGGTTCCTCGATATGCTCGACTCCGGCCCGGTCGGGAAGGGCGGCCGGGTTGGACAGTTCGAGGACCTCGCCGCTGGTCATCAGGACACGGTAGCGCACGTTGGGGACCGTGGCCAGGATTCTGACATCGTACTCGCGGCTCAGACGTTCCTGGATGATTTCCATATGCAGAAGGCCGAGGAAACCGCAGCGGAAACCGAAACCCAGGGCGGCGGAGGTCTCCGGCTCGTAGCTCAGGGAGGCGTCGTTCAGGCGCAGTTTTTCCAGCGCTTCCTTCAGGTCGTCATAGTCATCATTGTCCACCGGGTAGACCGCGGCGAACACCATGGGCTTGACCTCTTTGTAGCCGGGTAGCGGGGCCGGGGCCTGGTTGGCCGCGTCGATGATCGTATCGCCGACCCGGGTGTCGCTGAGCTTTTTGATCTGGCCCACCACGTAACCCACCTCGCCCGCCTCCAGGCGCGGCATCTTGACCGGACGAAGGCGCTGGTAGCCCACCTCGATCACCTCGTACTCGGCCTCGGTGGCCATCAGGCGCACTTTCATCCCGGGGATCAGCGCTCCGTCCATCACCCGCACCAGGGGCACCGCGCCGCGGTACTGGTCGAAGGTGCTGTCGAAGATCAGGGCGGTCAGGGGCTTGGCCGGGTCGCCCTGGGGCGGCGGGATACGCTTGACAATCGCCTCCAGCACGGCGTCGATCCCCAGGCCGGCCTTGGCGCTCACCAGAAGGATCTCCTCTCGCTCCACGGCAAGAAGGTCCTCCATCTCGGCGCTCACCCGTTCGATCATGGCCGCGGGCAGGTCGATCTTGTTGATCACCGGGATGATGGTGAGGTTGTGGTCCATGGCCAGCAGGAGGTTGCTCAGTGTCTGGGCCTCCACCCCCTGGGTGGCGTCCACCACCAGAAGCGCGCCCTCGCAGGCGGCCAGGGAGCGGCTGACCTCGTAGGAGAAATCCACATGCCCCGGGGTGTCGATCAGGTTGAACTCGTAGTGCTGGCCGTCCGCAGCCTTGTAATCCATGCGGATGGCGTGGCTCTTGATCGTTATCCCGCGCTCGCGCTCCAGGTCCATGCTGTCGAGCACCTGCGCCCGCA
>CAYLSM010000152.1:0-10897 GCA_964386505.1 uncultured Gemmatimonadales bacterium | reverse complement strand
CTCCTCCTCGGAGGGAAGGTAATCCCGGGTCAGGTAGAGAAACTCGGTGCGGAACAGGCCCACTCCCTTGGCCCCGTGGCTGACCACCGAGGTGGACTCCTCCGGGAACTCGATGTTGGCCGACAGCTCCACCGAACGCCCGTCCAGCGTTCGCGCCGGAAGGTGCCTTAGCTGGTCCAGGCGGCTCTCCATGGCGTGGCATTTCTTTTCGATGCCTTTATAACGCTCGACGGTGCCCGGCAACGGATTAATAATCACCCGGCCGGCATAGCCATCCAGAATGATCTCGTCCCCGGTCTTGACCAGCGGAGTGAGCCGCTCCAGGCCCACTACGGCCGGAATTTCGAGCGAACGGCTCAGGATTGCGGTGTGGCTGGTGGTGCCACCCACATCCGTGCCGCAGCCCAGGATGAACCGGCGGTCGAACAGGGCGGTCTGCGAGGGGGTGAGGTCGTGGGCCACGACAATCGTCTCGCGCTCCAGGTTGATCCGCGAGGTGTCCTCTGTGCCCAGCATGTTGGCCAGCACGCGGCGTTCCACGTCCCGGATGTCATCCAGGCGCTCACGCAGGTAGTTGTCCTTGAGGTGGCTTTTCAGGGTGGCGGTGATATTGCCGATGGCGCTGGAAAAAGCCTTCTCGGCGCAGAACAGCTTATCGCGGATCAGGCTTTCGGTCTGCTCCACCGCCATAACATCGTCCAGCATCAGCAGGTGGGCATCGAAAATACGGCTGGTCTGTTCGCTCAAACGAGTCTTGAGGTTTTCGATTATGTCGAGCAACTGCCGGCGGGTGGTCTCCAGGGCCTCGTGGAACCGGGTGATCTCGGCCGGCACGTCCCCTGGCTCAATGCTGCGCTCCGGGACAGCAGGATGGTCCTGGGCCACGACAAAAGCCAGTCCGATGGCAATGCCCGGTGAAGCGGCCAGTCCGGTGAGAACTATCTCACTGTCCAATTTCCTGCGCGGTCCGGGGCTTTTTCTTCCACTTCCCGCGGCGGCCATGTCTCACTCCTCTTCATCGAACTTGCGCGCGAACAGAGCCTCCACCGCATCCATCGCCGCGCCGGCATCCTCACCCTCCCCGATCAAGGTCAGGGTCGAGCCGCACTCGGCTGCAAGCATCATCACACCCATAATGCTTTTCGCGTTCACGGTCATATCTTCCTTAGTCACCGTGAGCTCGCACTTGAAGCGGCCGACAGTCTGCACCAGCATGGCGGCAGGCCGGGCGTGCAGGCCCAGCTTGTTCTGCACCGTTATCTCGCGTCGCAAGGAGGTCATCATCGAACCATTGAAACCGCATTCAGTTCCGGCAGAACGGGGCCGGGTCGCCGGTCGGGCAGGCTGGCCGCCAGGGGCTTATTTACTCGGATAACTCGTCAATATAATAGTCTTGCTTCATTTGTTCAAGCAATCTGCGGTTGAACTCCTCGGCCACGTTGTGCCCTTTCAGCTTGAGCAGATAATTCATGGCAATCACTTCGCTGATGACAGTGATATTCTTGCCCGGCACGAGCGGAAGTTTTATCAACGGGAGTTCGACATCAAGAATTTCCGTTTTCTGTTCGTTAAGTCCAGTGCGTTCATACTCTTCCTTCTCATCCCACATCGAGAGCTGCACCACCACTTCGATCCGCTTGCGCGAGCGCACCGAGCGGATGCCGAACAACCGGAAAACATCGATAATGCCCAGGCCGCGTATCTCCATGTGGTGGCCCAGCTTCTCGTTTCCCAGCATCCCCACCAGCGAGTTCTCGCCCACCCGGACCACGTGCACCAGGTCGTCGCAGACCAGACGGTGGCCGCGCTCGACCAGGTCGAGCACGCACTCGCTCTTGCCGATCCCGCTCGGGCCGATATAGAGCAGCCCCACGCCGAACACATCCGCCAGGCTGCCGTGGACCCAGGTCTGCGCGGCGAAATACAGCTCCAGGGCGTTGGCCAGCTTGCGGATCAGTTCCTGGGTGCCCAGGCCGCTGCCCAGCACCGGCACGCCGCGGTTGTTGGCCGCCTCGACCATATAGGTGGGTGGTTCGAGGCCCTTGGAGACGATGATCATCGGCACCTGGAACCCGAACATCAGGTCCAGGATTTCGCGCAGACGGTCCTGGGGCAGTTCCTCCAGGTAGACTATCTCGGTCTCGCCCAGGACCATCGTGCGATGGAAAGCGAAGCGGCGGGTGAAACCGGCCAGCACCAGGCCGGGGCGGCTTACCTCGCTGTTGTTCAGCTCCCCGCCCAGGGTCTCCGGGCTGGTGAACACACTGAGCTTGAAACGCTCATGGAACCGTTTGAGAAAATCCTCTACCTTCAGCGTCTTGGACATCCGAACCATCCGCACATGGGGTTGGAATTAAACAAAGCCGCATCTTCCACGGCTGGAAGACGCGGCTTTGCGGTCAGTCCCTGTCGGGCGGGATGCAAGCCTCAGTTTGCGGTGCCGGTCCTTTCCTCCACCTCAAAGAGAAGCTCCTCCCGCTCTATGGTCAGAAGAGTTGGTCCCTCTTCCGTGTTTTCGAATTCGAGCATGTCCTCTTCCAAGGCCTCGGTCTCCACTCCGACGAGGGCCTCATCCGACTTGCGCCCCTTCTTTCTGTAGCGCCCCTTCACCTTATCCAGTTGTTTGTCCAGTTTTTCGACACAACTATCGATCGCGGCTCTCAGGTTCACGCTGTTCGAGCTTGACACCAGCGTGCGTCCTGCTACCCGCAACGTGATTTCCACCGAATTGGCCTTCCCCTCCGCGTCAATAATCACGTGCGAATCGATGATGTTTGAAAAATGGCGATCCAGCTCGGAAACCGTTGTCTCGATGTAATCCTTCAGGCTGCCGCTCAACGTACCGTTCTTCCTCGTGATCAGAACCTTCATTTAATCCTCCTTCCATCAGCCGATTAGAAAAAACTGCTAACCTGCCTCCGGCTTCGATCCATCAACCCATCCCGAGATCACGTATGTAAGAGCCTGAACATCGACGAATCAGGTGTCCGTATCCTCCCCTATTACATGGTTTTGAATAACCGTTCCGCTGAATCCGCGGACTTCCCCACGGGCTGTCTTGTTTACGGCCGTTTCCAGCCCTGGAAACCGTCGCCGTCATCGCGTGGGTCGCGCCCGTCTAAGTTATACTCCGTTCAGCGCGGCTTGTTCTGGCTTTCAGATTCGTTTGCGCATGCGCGCCGGCAGGATTCCGAGCTGGTCACGGTACTTGGCCACGGTCCGCCGGGCGATCTGCAAGCCATCCTTCTTTAAGCTGCTGACAATTTCCTGGTCAGTCAAGGGGTTGGACTGGTCCTCACCCTCAATCATCTTCGAAATTTTATCCTTGATCCCGCGCGCCGAGACATCCTCGCCCGTATCGCTGCTCAGGCCCACGCTGAAGAAAAATTTGAGCTGGAACACCCCGCGCGGGGTCTGGCAGTACTTGTCGTTGGTGACGCGGCTGATTGTCGATTCGTGCATGTTGATCGCCTCCGACACCTCACGCAGGGTCAGGGGCTTCAGGTGGCTGATCCCGTGCTCGAAGAATTCGTGCTGCTTCTCCACGATGAAACGCATTACCTTGAGCATGGTCTGCTTGCGCTGCTCGATGGCCTGGATCAGCCAGTTGGCGTTGTTCAGCTTGGAGTAGATGAACTCGCGGGCCTCGCCGGTGAATTTCTTGCGGTCGCGGGCCACATCCTGGTAAGCGCGGGAAAGACGGAGGCGCGGCAGGTTTGAGTCGTTTACATACACCAGGTACTCACCCTCGATTTTTTCCACCACCAGGTCCGGGATCACATAGTTGTCATCCCGCCCGCCGCTGTAGAGGCGCCCTGGGCGCGGCTCCAGGTGGGCCACCTCATCCGCGGCGTCCTGGATCTGTTTGAGCGTCAGATCGGTGCTGCGGGCGATGTCCTGCCAGTGACGGCGCGTGAGCGGCTCGAAGAAATCATGCACCAGGCGGTAGGCCAGCGAATCGCCGCGGCCGGTCTCGTGGAGCTGGATCAGAAGGCACTCGCGCAGGTCTCGCGCGCCCACCCCCAGCGGGTCGAGTGACTGGATCATCAAAAGCACCCGCTCGACATCCGTCTCGCTGCGCCGCATGCGAAACGCAATCTCGGGCAGCGGACTGGACAGGTAGCCGTCATCGTTTATGTCGCCGATTACTTCCGCGCCGATCTCTTTCTCGGCGGTGGTCAGCTTCAGCAGAACAAACTGTTCGGTCAGGAATTCGTAAAGGGTGCGGCCGCCGGTGGGGGCTTTCTCGTGAAACTCCCGGTCGTCGATCTCCTGGGCGTAGTTGTCGTAATCGAAATCGCCCTCACCGAGCACCTTGTCCCAGTCGATATCTTCCTGCGAATTGGTGGTCAGGTCACCCTCGGACTGCGGGTCATTCACGGAGAACGAGTCGCCGTAATCCACCTCGGCGGCCTCGAAATCCGCCATCTCGGCAGGCTCGGCCTCCAGGTCGGCGGCGTTGTCCTCGGCAACCGGCTCGTATTCATCCATCACATCCGGCCCGGCGCCGTCCCCGTCATCGCCGTAATCCATCTCATCGCCCGGCTCCAGGCTTTCCTCGACATCCTCACTCAGTTCGAGGAACGGGTTTACCAGCAGTTCCTGTTTCAGGTGCATCTGAAGGTCAAGCAGCGGCATCTGCAACAGGTCCATCGCCTGGTACAGCCGCGGGTTGATCGTCAGCTCCTGACGGTACTGCAGTTCCATTCTGTTGTGCAGAGCCATGAATCGGATCGCTTTCGGGGGTCGTCGTTTCCGCTTCTATGGTTTCCAGTCCGCCGTGCTACATTCTGAAATCCTGCCCCAGGTATAGCTTTTTGGCGGTCGGGTCGTTGATCAGGGTGTCGGCATCTCCACTAAGGTGAATCCGTCCTTCGAACATGATATAGGCGCGGTCGGTGATCTGGAGCGTCTCGCGCACGTTGTGGTCGGTGATCAGCACTCCGATGCCGCGCTGCTTGAGCCGGGCGACAATCCCCTGGATGTCGTCCACTGCAATCGGGTCAACCCCGGCGAACGGCTCATCCAGAAGGATAAATCTGGGGTCGGTGATCAGGGCCCGGGTTATTTCGAGTCGCCGCCGCTCGCCGCCGGAAAGTGAATAGGCCCGGCTCTTGCGCAGCGATTCCAGCCCCAGTTCGCCCAGCAGGCTCTCCAGACGCCGCCGTCGCTCGGCGCGCGGGATGGGCAGTGTTTCGAGAATCGCCCGGAGGTTGTCCTCCACCGTAAGCTTCCGGAAAATCGAAGCCTCCTGCGGCAGGTAACCGATCCCGCGCCTGGCCCGCTTGTACATCGGCAGGCCGGTTATATTCTCATCTCCCAGAAAGATCGCGCCGGCTTCCGGCCTTATCAGCCCTACCATCATGTAGAAAGTCGTGGTCTTGCCCGCTCCGTTCGGCCCCAGCAGCCCCACCACCTCGCCCTGATGCACCTCCACATCCACCGCATTGACCACGGAGCGCTTCTTGTACACCTTGACCAGGCCACGGGTGTAAAGACGGCTCAGAGCTTTGTCCTCCATCGATCCGCCGCTGTCTCCCCCGGCTGAGTCACCGGGCGCTGATCTGTCCGTATCAAGATTCATGCCAGCCTGGTCAATTCCCACTTAATTGTATGGTCAAGGTCGTAAACTGTCAATGTATTTGTGGCCTCGCACCCCGTACCGAATCGATCTCGACGGCGGCTGAGTCAGGACGGGCAAGGCTCCGGGCGCTGCTGTCAGGCTGCACGAACAGCCCCCGTCCGCCCCCCTCCACCTGCACGCGGTCGATAAGGCCGCCCTCCCAGACCAGCCGGATACGCCGTCCCAGGATATAGTTCACGCTCGCCTGGGCATTCTCGCGGAAATAGCTGCGCGAGCTCCCAGACGCGCTCAGGCTGTCAATGCCGGAGTTGCCGAAATACAGATCCAGGCTGTCGCCGGTGATCCAGCTACCGACCGGCGTGACCGAGGACTTGACACTGTCCGTCTTCGCTACCGCCGAATCGGGGTTGAACTCGCCGCGGGCCGCACCCAGAGCTGTCACCTGACGCAGCTTGTGCCCGGCGGTGCGCACATCGATTGCCGTTCCCCGCAGGGTGAACCGCGGGTCGACCACCAGCGGCGGGCCACCCCGGAAATAGCTCACCCCCGGGCGCAGGTCGTGGAACAGGCTGTCCGCGGTCACGGTGAGGCTGTCGCGCCACAGATGGACCCGACCGACCGCCACCACGCTGTCCGGGCCATAGCGCCGCAGTTCATCGCTCAGCAGGTGATATGGCGATACGGAGTCACCCTTCTCGAAATAGGCGATCTCGGGCCGTCCGGTCAGGACCACCATGCCGGAGTCCTTGCGGTAGACCGCGCTGGAGGCCTGGGCCGTGGAGCGGCTGGCGAACTCCAGCATGCGCACCCGGCCCAGTGCGCGCAGGACATGTGTGTTCGATTCGTACTCCAGTTCATCCGCGTCGATCCGGCGAAGGCTGTCCCAGGCCGCGGCCTGGCCCTCCAGGCGGATCAGTCCGCTGTCGCGGTGGTACTCGCCCAGGCGCCCGACTCCCGAGACTCCCTGGCTCGACCAGCGCACGCTCCCGGCTGCCCGGTAGAAACCGCGCTCAACATAATAGACCAGCGAGTCGCAGCGCAGCTCGCGCTCCGGGTCGGTCAGGTGAACGGAGTCCAGGCAGAGGAACCAGCTTCCGGAGGGGAAATAAAGCAGGCTGTCGCAGAGGATGCGTGACTCGCCGCGGCGGACATCCACCGCCCCCTGGAGGATGAACACCGAAGCGCCGCTGCTGTCCTTGCGCTGGAGGAAATTTTCGGCGTGTTCGATACGGAAAGGGACTTGGCCGCCAGCGCTGTCGGCCGGTTCGGGAGCGGCCGCCCGGAGCGGAATGAATGAGACGAGGAGCAGAAGCAGAAACAGACCCGGCCGAACGCGATCACTGGCGCAGGACATTGATGTCTCCGGTGGGGTTGGTCACCTTAACATCGTTGAAAGCCGCATCCGAGTCGATCCCGTCGCCGTACACCACTCCCTGGCGGCCGCGCACCTCCACCGTGGTGTCGCTCAGGATACGGTTGTCCGACTTGCGCCACAACAGGCGCGGGGTGAGCAGCACCCGCGAGCTGTCGGCCGAGTAGACCACCACCGAGTCCATGGCCTCCATGTCTCCGCTGTCGGTATGGATTACACCGCGGCGGGAGGTTAGGACGGAGTTGACCTGCCCGGCCGGGGTGTAGAATATCACTTTCAGGTCGCGGGCGGTGAACACCCGGCGCTTGTCGTACTTGGCCGCCTCGGCCGCGGTGACCCAGCCCTTGCGCACGCCGTTATCGGTCACGGCCAGCTCGAAAGAGTCGAACACCTGCTCCGGGGTCTCGGCTTCCTCTGCGGATGAGGCCGGGGGCTCGGTCTCGTGGCTGTCCGACCTGCAGGAAAGAAGAAGCAGCAGGGCCAGGACAACGATCAGCCCGACAGCCCACACCAAGGCGATAAAACGCCCCGGCCGGCTGGAATCGACTATACAGTTCAAATCTTTCTCTCCTGTCTGAGCAAATCAAAGCACCCGGGCGCGCATCATGTCGTGAAGGTGCACCGAGCCCACCACCCGGTTGTCGTCATCCACCACCGGCATGGAGATGATGCTGAAACGCTCCATGTTCTGGAGCACGCTCACGCACAGCTCGTCCGGATGTGTCATCTTGGGGCTGGCGTTCATCACCGCGGTCACGGGAACGCCCATGCAGTCGGAGTTCTTGCCGATCAGGCGCTTGAAATCGCCGTCGGTCACCACTCCCAGCAGCTTGCCGCTGTCCTCCAGCACTGCGCAGAGGCCGCGCCGGGTGACCAGTTCCATCAGAGCCTCTTTCATCGTGGCGTTCAGCGAGACGCGTCCGGTCTGGTCCAGGGGCAGCATCACCTCCTCGACCCGCAACAGCAGACGTTTTCCCAAGGCTCCGCCCGGGTGCAGGGCGGCGAAATCCTCGGCCCTGAACCCGCGCTTGACCAGCAGGGCCACGGCCAGGGCATCCCCGATCACCATGGCGGCCGTGGTGCTTGCAGTGGGCGCCAGGTCGTGCGGGCAGGCCTCCTGCGGTACGCCCACGTCAAGGACCAGGTCGGCGGTGCGGGCCAGCGAGCTGCCCCGTCCGCCAGTCACAGCGATCACCGGCACGCTTAGGCGCTTGAACAGCAGCAGAAGGCGCTCCATCTCGCTCGTTTCGCCGCTTTTGGAGATGGCGATGAACACGTCCTCCCGGCTCACCAGGCCCAGGTCGCCGTGCATGCAGTCCACCGGATGGATGAACAGGGCCGGGGTGCCGGTGCTGGTCAGCGTGGCGGCCACCTTGCGGCCGATAATCCCGCTCTTGCCCACACCCGACACTATCACCCGTCCTCGGCAGCTCAGGATCATTTCCACGGCCTGGACAAAAGATTCATCCAGACGGTCGAGCAGACCCTCGACCGCCCGCGCCTCGATCTTCACCACGCGGCGCGCCTGTTCCAGTATGTCCTGTCCGGACCCGGGTTCCGTCTTGTCTTTTTTAACCGTCATGATAGTCAATGTTCCTCGAGGTAGTGTTCCACGGCCCGGACATACTCACCACGGGCCTTGAGCACCAGGGTGACCAGCTCGCGCACCGCCCCGTGCCCCCCGGCGCTGCGGGTGACATGGAGCGCGGTGGCTTGGGCCTCGGGTACGGCGTTTGGCACGCTGACCGGCAGGCCCACAATTTCCAGCAGCGGCAGATCGATCAGGTCATCCCCGATATAGGCGATATTTTCGAGCGGCACCCCCAGGCGTGCGCTCATCTCCAGCATCACAGGGGCCTTGTGCACCACCCCCATGTGCAGCTCGACATGGGGAAACCGGCCCATGCGGATACGCGCTGACGGCACATCCCGGCCCGAGATCACGGCCAGCCGCATGCCTATCAGGCGGCACAATGTGAGCGCCAACCCGTCCTGCGCATCAAAACACAGGAACTGCTCGCCGTTGTCCAACTGGTAGGTGTGGCCGTCGGTCAGCACCCCGTCCACATCCATCACGATCAGTTCGACCCGCTCGGCCGCCCGCCGGACATCCTCCGGCAGCTCGATCTCGTTGTTCAGGGCTTCAGGCATCTGTGTCCGCCGGGTTTTCACGGATGAAATCGGAGAGCCGGACCAGCTCGGGCAGGAGCTTTGCGGCCTGTTCCAGACTGAGCATGGTCGCGCGGTCACTCAGGGCGCGCGACGGGTCGGGATGCACTTCCAGAAAAAGGCCATCCGCCCCGGCAGCCACCGCAGCCCGGGCCAGCAGCCCCGCGTACTCACGGTGCCCGCCCGAGGCATTCCCGGCCCCGCCGGGAGCCTGCACGCTGTGGGTGGCGTCATACACCAACGGGCAACCGGCCTCGCGCATCACGGCCAGGGAGCGCAAGTCCACCACCAGGTCGCCATAACCGAAAAACGAGCCCCGTTCGGTGAGCAGCACCCGCTCGCCGCCCGCCTCGCGGGCCTTGTCCACGGCCGCGGTCATCAGGCGCGGGTCCATGAACTGGCCTTTCTTGATATTCACCACCCGTCCGGTGGCGGCAGCAGCCTGGATAAGGGCGGTCTGACGGCAGAGGAAGGCGGGTATCTGCAGGATCTCGGCCACAGAGGCGGCCGGAGCGGCCTCGGCGCTTTCGTGGATGTCGGTGGTCACGGGAAGGCCGAATTCCGAGCCGATGCGGGCCAGTTCCTCCAGGCCCGCCTCCAGGCCCGGTCCGCTCGGACTGGACCCGGAGGTGCGGTTGGCCTTGCGGTAGGAGGCTTTGAACACGTAGAGGATGTCGAGCTTCGCGGACAACTCGGCCATGAACCCCGCGCTGCGGCGCATGGTCTCGCGGTCCTCGACTACGCAGGGCCCGGCGATCAGGAACAGACGGCAACCCGGTCCGACCCGGCGCCCGGCGATTCTGACCCCGGGGCCACTCATCAGGATTTACCCTTGGCAGCCTTGGCCTTTTTTGCCTGGAACTCGATCGCCGCAGCCACGAAAGAGCGGAACAGCGGGTGCGGCCGCATCGGACGGCTTTTCAGCTCGGGATGGAACTGGCAGCCGATGAACCAGGGGTGTCCGGGCAGTTCGATAATCTCAACCAGACGGCCATCCGGCGACAGCCCGCTGAACACCATGCCCTTTTCCTCCAGCACCTGGCGGTAGCGGTTGTTGACCTCGTAGCGGTGACGGTGGCGCTCGTTGATCTTGTCGGCGTCGTAAATCTTACTCACACGGCTTCCCGGCTTGATCTCACAAGGATAGCCCCCCAGGCGCATCGTGCCGCCCATGTCGATCACTTTCTCCTGGTCCGGCATCAGGCTGATCACCAGTTGCGGCGAGCCGGGGTCGAACTCCTCGCTGGCCGCTTCCTCAATGCCGCAGACATTCCGGGCGAACTCGATTATCGCGCACTGCAGCCCCAGACAGATACCGAACATGGGCACCTTGTTCAGCCGCGCGTAGCGGATCGCCTCCAGCTTGCCGTCGATCCCGCGGTAACCGAATCCACCCGGGATCAGGATACCGTCGAAACGCCCCAGTTCCTGGGCCACGTTCTCGCGGGTGATTTTTTCCGTATCGACCCAGCTCAGCTTGACCTTGGCCTCGTTGGCCACGCCGGCGTGGAAGAACGACTCGTTGATCGACTTGTAGGCATCGGCCAGATTCACATACTTGCCGCAGATCGCTATCTCCACGGTGGGGTCGGTTACGGAGCCTTTTTCCACCATCGAGGTCCAGGGAGCCAGATCGGGCTCGCGGGTGGAAAGGCGCAGGTGCTCCACCACCAGGGAGTCCAGGCGCTGCTGGCTGAAACGCAGCGGAATCTTGTAGATCGAGCTGACATCCTCGGCCTCTATCACCGCCTCGTTCCGCACGTTGCAGAACA
>CAYLSM010000151.1:0-10928 GCA_964386505.1 uncultured Gemmatimonadales bacterium | reverse complement strand
GGGGCCGGCCAGCAGGTCGTTGATCATCACCGGCGGAAGGCCGCCGCCCAGCTCTATCCGGGCCTGGAGGCCGTAGCTTCGCTCGGTCACGATATCCCCGCGTGAGGTGAGCGAGTTGAGCAGCACCAGCGAGGACAGTGTGGGGGTGAGCCGCTTGTGGCGGACCAGCTCGAAATTGAATTCCTCGTGCCCGCGCTCGTTGTCATCCAGCTTGAGGTGGAACGGCAGAAGATCGGGCGTGCCGCCCAGCAGCCCCAGCACGCCATTGGCGTGGTCGGTGCGGATCGTGCCCAGGCAGCGGGTGGCGTTGGAAAGCTTGAACGAACTGGAAAGGTTGGGCAGCACAGCGACAATCTCTGCGGCGGTCATGGGGAAATTGACCGGACCGAATTGCAGGAACGGGTGGCCGAAAGCCAGGATTCTGTTCCCGTCACGCCAGGTCAGGGTGCCGGTGGCGGCCAGGGAAAGGTCGCCGCGCACGAGCTGGGCCGCCACGGGGGCGCCGGCCTCGAACTGCCCTGTCAGCCCTGCAGTGTCGGCCCCGGCGGCCGAGCCTCCCAGCACAGGGATCAGGCCCAGGCGGCGGAACGCCGGGCCGAAACGCTCGATCACATCGGGACGGCAGCCGGAGAAAACCAGCGGTACTGCCAGACGCTCCAGGTGCGCGGCTGTGGTGCCGGACACAATGTTGTTCTCCGGCTGCTCCGCAGCCAGTAGCGGGTCGGCCGGGGGCTGGAACGGGTTGTAGATTTCCCCGGTGGATCCGGGGTTCAGGATCTGCCCCTCCGGGGTTTGCTCGGCCGGGGCCGAGCCGGTGGTATCGACCGGGATGTCAAGCATCTGCTGGATGGGCGTGATCCCGGCGATCGGGTCCTTGGAAAAGCTCCAGCCGTAGGCCACCGCGCCAATCAGCTTCCCGTCGATATACACCGGGCTGCCGCTCATTCCGGCCACTACGCCGGTGTGCTGGAGGCGCTCGCCCAGCAACTCGGCCAGGATCACATCCTTGCGCGGCATGAAATTGTTGAGCGTGCCCAGGATACGGACCTGGAACTCCTCGATGCTGTCTCCACGGAACACGGTCAGCCCGTAGCCGGTCATGCCGGGACGGACCTGCTCCACCGGCAGGATCGGGGTGGGCGCGGCCGTGCAGGGGTGGCAAACAAAAAGTGCGGCGGAGAACAGAAGATAACGGAGTTGCCGTGTCATGACATGGTCCGGATGAGCTGAGGAAAAAGTCGGTAAAACAACGCTTAAATTACGGTAATCTAAGGATTACGAGCCGGTTTGTCAATCCGGAACGCCGCTGACTCAGGCCGGGCGGCCGAAATACCGCAGCAGCGCCCAGAGGGCTGCCACGCTCAGGAGGATGGAAATGAACGGGTGGATGAATCCCATAGCGGCGGGTAGATAGCCCAGGACAGTGGTTACACCAGCGACCAGCAGGGCATAGGGCAACTGTGTGCGCACATGGTCCACGTGATCGGCGCCGCTGGCCATAGAACTCATGATCGTGGTGTCGCTGATCGGGCTGCAGTGGTCGCCGAAAACAGCCCCCGAGAGCACCGCACCCAAGGTGCCCACCATGGTCAGGTCCACCACCTCGGGCGACAGGCCGGCATCCAGCGGAAGGTAGTGCGCCAGGGGTACAACCAGCGGCATCAGGATAGCCATCGTGCCCCAGGAGGTCCCGGTGGAGAAACTGATCGCCGCACCGAGGACGAACGTGAGCGCGGGCAGGAACCCGGGCTTGAGGAATCCGCGGGAGATATTCAGCAGGTAATGGGCCGTGTTCAGGTCGGTGCAGATGATCTGGATCACCCGGGCCAGGGTGAGGATTATCATGGCGATGGTCAGGGACTTGAAACCGATGATGAACGAGTCCACGCACTCGCGCAGGGTCATGATCCGCTGGGCCATAGACATGCCCATGGCGGTGAACGTCCCGGCGAAAGCCGCCCAGAGCAGCACCTGGAACGGATCGGCCGCGCCGATGATGTTGTAGAGAGTCAGTTCCTTGCCCGCGTCCGTGGCCAGGTCCAAACCGCTGACGTACAGACCGGCCAGCAACACCGCGCTCATCACGCCGATCGGCACGATGGCGTTGTACCAGCGCGGCGGGGCATCCGAGGAATCCTGAAGGCGGGTCATCTCGTCGTCCACCAGCGGCTGAGCGCGGGGTCCCAGCACCTCGCCGGTACGGAACGCACGGGTCTCGGCCTGGCGCATCGGCCCGAAATCCCTGCCGGTCAGGGCCACCAGCAGAACAAAAACCAGGGTCACTATGGAGTAGAAATTGAACGGCACCGCGCGCAGGAACAGCCAGTAGGCGTTGACATCCAGGCCCAGCTCGGAGATGGATGTGCCGAGCAGACCCAGCTCGAACCCGATCCAGGTGGAAATCAGCGCCACGCAGGCCACCGGGGCCGAGGTGCTGTCCACGATATAGGAGAGCTTTTCGCGCGAGATGCGAAGCTTGTCCGTGAACGGCCGCATGGTATTGCCGACCATCAGGGTGTTGGAATAGTCATCGAAGAAAATCAGCAGTCCCAGCAGCCAGGTGCTCACCTGGCCCATGCGCCGGCTGACCGCCAGACGGGAGAAACGCTCCACCAGGCCGGTGGCCCCGCCCGAACGTGCGATCAGCCCCACCATGCCGCCCAGGGTCATGCTGAATATGATTATCCGCACGTGGTCGCGGTCGGTCATGGCCTGGACGAAATAGGTGTCAATCAGGCGGACCAGTCCAGTCCAGGGGTTGAGCCCGGCCAGAAGGCTGGTGCCGACCCAGATGCCCAGGAACAGGGCCGGCAGCACCTGACGGAACAGCAGGGCGAAAAGGATCGCGACCAGGGGGGGAAGCAGAGTCAGATAGCCTGGCAGCACGCGCAGGCGTCCCTCCAGGCGTTCCTCGCCACGCGAGGCGCTCACACTGAACCGTCCGCTGCCCGGCGCGTTGAGTGTGGCCTTGCCGCTGGAATCGGTGCTGGCGCTGGCCAGGATTGTCTGACCGTCTTTCAGTTCGACAATCCAGCCGGCCGCACCGGTGCTGTCCTGCGCGGGGACTTTCAATGCGACTTCGAGCGGGGTGTCGGCGAAAGAGACCAGAGGCAGCCCGAGCCGCGGTGCAGAGCCTTCGGTTGACCCGGCCAGCGCCGGGGTCGCACCAGCCAGGCAGGCTGCGGCCAACAGGGCGAAAAGCTGCAAAAACGGGCGAAATCGCACAAGCGGGTCCATGCCGATTTCCGTTGAGCGGTGGGAACTCTTTGCCGGTCTCATCGAGACTGCCGGGTAAAAGAAGAGTAGAACATAGTCCATCTCTACTCAGGAGTCAATAATAAGGGAAAATCTGCGCAGGGAACATTTCTTGCCAATTTGGAATTTTTTGGAAACAAGAGTAAATTAATGCATAATTGTATGGAGGGCTTTTAGATTGACTGGCCGGTTCGTGAAAATGGCGGTCGCGACATGCTTTCTCGCTCTAGGGTTGACCGGCTGCGAGCAGCGCGGGGCCTCGCCTTTTTTCCAGTCATCCGGACTGGTAGATAACGTCGAGTACCCGGTGGCCCCGCTTTCCATTCTGGCCGGCGGAGAAACGAGCGAGTCGGACAGTTGCCGGATCGAGACCAGCCGCAAGGACAGCCTCATATACCTTGAGGTGGTGGTAAGTCCGCTCAGTCCGGAGAGGATCGACGGACGCTACACGCGAATCACGCTGGATGTCTCGGTGGGGCTGCGCACCAGCGGCGCGGTCATCTCCGACACGCTGGCCTTGAATCTGGATGGACCGGGCAGCTATCCGCTGATGCTCAGGATCGAGAATTTTTCCATACTGGCTGCGGGGGCCAACGATGTTGCCGTGACCGCACTGACCCGCTACCTGGACGGTGCGGGCGGGCTGGTCGCCCCGCTGGGCCGGGAACTCAGATACTGTAACCTCGTCTGGTGACAGATGGCATTCGACGCTGACAGTACGGAAAAGAACGGCGGCCGCCTGCCTGACCCGCCCACCCCACCCGGGGATGAATCGCTGGGCAGGAGTGAGCCTGTCCGTCAGGGCCGTGAGCAGGACTTGCAGCCCACCGGCTCGGAGGACCTGAAAGAGGAAAAGGCGCGCGTTGAGGCCCAGTTCATCGATTTCGATGTCTGGGTCGGCACGCTGGAGGCCAATTTCGGGCTCGATTTCGAAAAAGTGCTCACCCAGGCTTTCGGCCCGGACTGGTTAAACATGATCAATTCGCGCATCGCCTCGGGCGAGGATTTCTACTCCGTGGTGCAGGAACTCCGCTACAAGCTGGGAGGTCCCTCGGAGGTCGAGCGGGATAACAACGACCTCGAATCGGGCGGGATCACTTTCGAGGCGCTCGGCAGAGCCGAGGTGATCGGCGAGCCGGGCCACGAGGCGCTTGAGGTGGAGGAAGATGATAATTCGCCCCTGTTGAACGCGCGACGCAAGGAACTGATCGGCGATGACAAACTGAGGGTCGACTCCCAGCCGGATCGCTACCAGGAGGAGACCCTCCTCATGTACAAAGACAAGGAAAAGGATAAGGAGCAGAAAGCCGCGGATGATGAGATGATCCTGATGGACCGCCGGGATTTCTCGCGGCTCAGCTACTATGCCAGCAAGGAGATGCAGAGGCTGGGCGAGGATAATCTCAAGAACCGGGCCTCGCGTAAGGGGGACTGGTGGAAAAAGGGTCCCCAGGCCAACCCGGCGGCCCGGGTCATGCTGATTCTGGGAGCGTTGCTCCTGCTCTGGGCACTGTTCAGCCTGGGCAGCTATATCTACTTTACCTTCACTTCCGGCCGGCTGATAAGGGCCTACCCTCCGGACCTGGTATTCCGGCCCTCCTCGGCGCTCCACAAGCAGGGGGTGCTGGCTTCGATCAACCCGGACAGCACCGAGACACCGCTGCTCTTTTTCTTCTACCGTCCGGCGATCCAGCGTCTCGAGGTGAACAGTCTATCCTCGCAGGGACAGAAACGGTACGATCTCTCGGTGGCCCGTCCCGGACTGCTGGTGATCCCGCGTTCTCCGGATCGCGACTCCATTGCCGTTGTGGCGCACTACAGCCAGAGTCTGCCCCTGGCCCTGCCGGCCCTGTTGGGGCAGCCGCTGTTCAGCCTGGACATCGACGGGGCGATGGCGCTGCGTGCGTTCGAGACCCCGTCCAGCGCAATTTTCCCCGGGCTGCTGTTTCTGGAACTGCGTGGGCCGCAGAACGAAATTCTGGGCCGGGCTTTCCTGGCCCGCGACCGTCTGAATATCCACTGGGACAACCGCTCCGAGCTGAGCGGCGCCGCACTCGATAACCTGGCCTCCAGATTGATGTTGCTTTTTACCCTCCTCGACATATAGTTTCAGTCGGCGGTGTATTCTTTCTTGGCCGCACCCGGCGCTATCAATTCAGGATAAAAACAGGTTTCTTCTAAGTATGAGAAAGCGGTATTTTTTTATTCTCATTTTTTTGTCGTGCCTGCTTTCTGCCCCCCGGACCTCTCTGTGGGCGCAGAACGAAATCCAGCTCTGGCAGGCCGAGGACACCGGCCGTCTGCGCGAGGTTCTGGGACGCGGCAACTACCTGGTGTTCCGGGCGGACACCGTCCTGACTCCCGATTCCGCCGCCCTGGACAAGGACCTTGTATTCGTGGGCTGCAAGGCGGCGGTCGACCGTCCGGTCCACGGCAGCGTGGTGGTGCTGGACGGTGAGCTGGGGCTGCGCTGGCGCTCGCGCGTGAGCGGGGATGTGTTCCTGGTGCGCGGGACGCTGTTCCAGTCGCGGCGCGCCGAGGTGGGCGGAAAAATCTGCCGGACCACCGCCGCCGAGGTCTACCGGGTGGTGATCGACAATCTGGGGGATGCCGCCCGGGGTGTGCCGCTGCGGCTCGAATTCCAGACCAACCGCATGGGAGGGTTCCTGCTCGAGGGCTACGACCGGGTGGATGGGTTTTCGGTCTCCTGGGGTTTCAAGCTCATCGATCCGGATTTCAAGAAAAGCCCCCTGATCGAGGCCAGGCTGATTACCGCCACCACGCGCCAGGCTTTCGGGTTCGACTCGCGCCTGGAGCTGCCCCTGGACAAGCAGCGCCGCTACGTGTTCGGCGTGGCGGGCCGCTCCCTGACCGACACCAACGACCGCTGGCGCCTGGCCGACCTGGAAAATTCGGTCAAGGCGTTCCTGTTCGGCTACGATTACCGCTATTACTTCAAACGCGAAGGATACGGCGTTTATTTCCGGCGCACTTACGGCAAACGTTCGAGTCTGAGCCTGAGCTGGAACAACGAGCGCTACTACAGCCTGAAAAACCTCTCGCCGTTCACGCTGCTGGCCCAGGAGACTTTCGCCCCAAATCTGCCGGTGTCCTCGGGGCCGATTAACAGCCTGGTCCTGAGCGGCGTGCTGGACACGCGCGATGATGAGTTCATCACCCGCGAGGGGTTCCGGATCACGGCCGAGGGCGAGATCGCGGGCGGCCGTCTGGGCGGCCAAAGATCGTTCAGCCGTTTCGACATCGAGATCAAGCGCTGGGACACCTTTTTCAAGCGGCACCACACTTTCCTCTGGGGCAAGGTGGCCGGATCCGACCGCTCGCTGCCGTTCCAGCGCTGCTACACCTTGGGCAACACCCTGCGCGCCTACAATAATTTCGATTTCTCCGGCGACCGGCTCCTGATGGCCCAGGCCTCCTATGGCTACGAGATGCCCGGTCTTCCGGTCCTGGATTACCTGTTTTTCGACTGGTGCCCGCAGGTCGTGTTCGAGACCGGCAACGCCTATTTCCGGACCGCTCCGGGCGGGCGCTACGGCGACCTGAAAAGCGATCTGGGCCTGGGGGTGTGCGGACGGACCCTGCTCGGGCAATTGGCGGTGCACTGGTTCCGGAATCTGGATGGAGCGGATATCGATGCGAGGATACGCATCTCGCTCGATATGAACATATTCGAATAGGAAACGGATGCTTCTGATCGCAATTCCGGCGGTGCTGGCTGCGGCCGCGTTGCTTGTCTGGCTGCGGGTGCGACTCAACGTGCGCGTGCGCCTGCGAGTGCGGGACCTGGAACTGGACTGCCAGGCTATTCCTGAGCAGCCCCTTGCGATTCTGCATGTCTCCGACCTGCATATCTCGCGGCGCACACTCTGGCGCCTGGAGGCCCTCTACCGGGCCGCGGGCCGCCAGTGGGACCTGGTGCTGGCGAGTGGAGATTTTGCCGAGGAACCGCAGGGGATCGAACCGGTGGCGCGCGCCCTGGGGGGGCTGCGCTCACGGTATGGCGTGTGGGCCGTGCTGGGTAACCACGATTATTTCCACTACAAGGCCGACACCCCGGGCCGCTGGCTGCAGGTGCTTCTGGGTAGCCTGCGTCATAGGCGCTGCGACAGGTTGAGTCTGGAATTCGATGTGGGTTACCTGGTGGACGCCCTGGAGCGCCACGGGGTGCGGGTGTTGCGTAATGAGGCAGCAGTGGGAACGTTCGCGGATGGCGGCGCGTTCCAGGTATTCGGGATCGATGACCCGGTGACCGGCCACGACAACCCGCGCCGTCTGTACGGTAACGTGGACCACAGCGCCCTGCGTCTGGCACTGACCCACGCCCCGACCCGTCTTGGCCTCCTGCGTCCGCTGGAGCCGCACCTGGTGCTCTGCGGGCACACCCACGGGGGGCAGGTGCACCTTCCCTGGCTGGGGGCGGTCTCCACCGGCAGCGAGGCCCCGCGCCGCGCGGCCGGCGGCCTGGTGACCCAGGACAGCCTGCGGGTGCATATCAGCCCCGGGGCCGGAGCGGGGGTGGTTTTCCCCTGGCGTTTCGGCGCTCAGGCGGAAATTACCGTGCTGCGGTTGAAGCGAAAAGGTGGCTGGAACTCCGATGAAACGAAAATTCCGGAGCGTTTTGATGTAAAACCTTGAAAAGATCAGACTGTTTTTTTATTAATATAAGATAAAAATTTGGTGGCTGGCGTCCAGTCAGGACATGGACCGAGCTTTCACGTGGAGGGAATATTGCCGACCACTGAGGCGATCAGGGCAAGGATCGAGGATTCGATCGAGAAAATGCCAAGTCTGCCCACCACTGTGGCTAAAGTGCTTCAGATAGCCAACGACTTGAATTCATCCGCCCGCGACCTGCTGACTGTTATCCAGATGGACCCGGTTCTTACCGCCAAGGTCCTCAAGCTTATCAACTCGGCCTTTTTCGCCCTGCCCAACAAGGTCTCGCTCAAGCAGGCGATAGTTCTTCTGGGGATCAACACGCTCAAGAACATCGCCCTGTCCAGCGCGATCATAGGCTACATGGGCAAGAGCAAGGTCCAGGTGCGCGCTTTTGACCAGCACAAGTTCTGGGAGCACTCCCTGGGCACGGCCATCGCGGCCAAGCGTATCTCGCGCCGGGTGGTGACCGACCCGCAGCAGTGGGAGGAGTATTTTGTCGCCGGGCTGGTCCACGATATCGGCAAGGTGGTGATCGCGCTCTCCCTGCCCACCATGCTGGCCAAGTCGATCATGGTGGCCGAGGAGAAAAAAATCACCAGCAGCATGGCGGAGCGTGAGGTGATCGGGCTGGATCACTCCGAGGTCGGGGCGATGCTGGCCCGCAAGTGGCGCCTGAGCGAGTCCCTGATCAACGCCACGCTGCACCATCACGGCCCCACCGAGGCGGATGACCGTCTGGCTTGGGTGGTCCACACGGCCAACTATTATGTTCTGAGCGCCGGATACGCCAATTCTGGCGACTGCGCCGAACCCATGCTCGACCCGAAAGCTTATCAGGTGCTGTCTCTGGCGCCTGAGTCTTTCGCCGAGATCATGGGCAACCTGGGCGAGGAAATCGGTAAGGCCTCCACTTTCCTAACCTCTTGAGCGGGTGGTCTAAGATGAAAGTCAGATTCTGGGGAGTCAGAGGCTCGATCCCGACACCCGGTCCCTCGACGGTTCGATACGGGGGCAACACGACCTGCATGCAGCTGGTGGGGGAGGATGGGCCCACGATCGGCGGGGAGTACCTTCTGCTGGATGCCGGGACAGGGATACGCGAGGCCGGCCTTGAGCTGATGAAAATGCCCAAGCCGCTCAAAATCAATATCCTGATCACCCATACCCACATGGACCATATCAACGGGTTCCCGTTCTTTGTCCCGGCCTTTGTCCCAGGCACGGTGATCAACATCTACGGCCCGGTGCACTACGAGAAACGGCTGGAGGAGATTTTCGCCGGCCAGATGGACTACAGCTATTTCCCGATCAGCACGGCCCAGTTGGCCGCGGACATCAAGTTCCACGACCTCAAGGAATGCGATTTCGAACTGGGGCCGCTGCACGTTACCACCCACTACATGAACCACCCCGTGCTCACCCTGGGCTACCGGATCACGGACAGCGACGGCAAGTCGTTCATCTTCACCGGTGACCACGAGCCGTACTACGATTTCATCAACGAGGGCGGCAGTGGCGGGATCGACTCGGATTTCGAGGACGTGCAGGCGATTGTGGATGAGCAGAACCGCCGTCTGGTTGAGTTTTTCCAGGGGGTGGATATCCTGGTCGCCGATGCCGCCTACACCCCGGAGGAGTACCTGACCCACAAGGGCTGGGGTCACAGCAGCACGGACCACGTGGTGGACTGGGCCCTGGCGGCCGGAGTGAAAAAGCTGGTGTTGTTCCATCACGAGCCGACCCACAACGACGACAAGATGGACGCGATGGAGCAGTACGCCCGGGAGCGGGTCGCCGGCAAGGGCGACGGAAGCCTGGTCGTGGTCAATGCCAGGGAAGGTCTGGTCGTGGATTAACCCGGCCCGCGCCTTACCCCCGACAATCTGATTTCACGCCGCCGGCCGGGCTCGGTGCCTGTCCGGCGCTGTTTTGTCCACCCTGCACGCAAGAATTCCAGAATGCGAAAAGTCGAGCTTGAGTTGCGCCAGACTGTCGACCGGAGCTACGATATCCTGATCGAGCCCGGCCTTCTGCAAGACGCCGCCGGGATCATAGTCCAGCGGTTCGGCCGCACCGCGGCGGCCGTTGTCACCGACACCAACGTGGCGGAGAGATACGCCGAGCCTCTGGCCGGCCGTCTTGCCGCCGCCGGCTGCCGTCAGGTGGAGGTGGTCACCATCCCGGCCGGCGAGGCCAGCAAGACCCGCGAGATCAAGGCCGAGGTGGAGGACAGCCTTTTCTCCTCGGGCCTGGGGCGCGACAGCCTGATCCTGGCAGTGGGCGGCGGCGTGGTGGGCGATCTGGCCGGTTTCGTGGCCGCCACCTACGCCCGCGGGGTGCCGTTCGTCCAGATTCCCACCACACTGCTTTCGATGACCGACAGCAGCGTGGGCGGCAAGACCGGAGTGGATGTGACCTGGGGCAAGAACCTGGTGGGCGCTTTCCACCAGCCCTCCCTGGTGCTGATCGACCCGACTGTGCTGAACAGCCTATCCACGGAGCAGTTTATCTCCGGCATGGCCGAGGCGGTCAAGCACGGGGTGATCCGGGAGGCGGCGCTGTTCGAATTCATCGAGGCCAGGCGTGAGGCGATCCTGGCCCTGGAGCCGGAGACGCTCAGCCACCTGCTCGAAAGCAACTGCGCGATCAAGGCGGCGGTGGTGAGCGCGGATGAGCGCGAGGGCAACCTGAGGCAGATACTGAATTTCGGCCACACCCTGGGTCATGCCGTGGAGGCGCTCAGCGGTTTCAAAATGCTGCATGGCCAGGCTGTGGCCGTGGGCATGGTCCTGGAGGCCGAGCTATCCGCCTCTCTGGGCCTTCTGCCCGAAAGCGACCTGGCACGCCTGGAAAATCTGCTTGCCGCCCTGGGTCTGCCCGTGCGGGTGGACCTTCCCGGGGTGAGCGCGATGAAAATCCTGGAGCACACCCGCCTGGACAAGAAAGCCCGCGCTGGGCGTGCGCGCTACGCTCTGCCCGCCAGGATCGGGGCG
>CAYLSM010000150.1:0-10938 GCA_964386505.1 uncultured Gemmatimonadales bacterium | reverse complement strand
TACACGACACGATCTACGTACACATAGACAAGAAGAAGAAATTCCCGGCCACCACGCTTCTGCGCGTGCTCGGCTACCCGTCCGACACGGACATCATCGACCTGTTCTACAAGAAATCCACGCTCGAACTCAAGAGTGTGGTCGGCAAGGCCAAGCGCAAGCGCGATCTGTCCACCGGCTATCTGGTAGCCGAGGACATCATCGAGGAGGATACCGGCGAGGTCATCGCCGAGCACGGCGCCGAGCTGAGTAGCCAGGTGATCAAGCAGCTGATCGGCAAAAACGTCGAAAAGCTCGAGGTCTATGTCTCCCGCCAGAAAGGGCTGGATAACAAGATCCTCAAGAACACGTTGCGCAAGGACAACTGCCGCAACGAAGAGGAAGCCCTGGTTCGTATCTACAACGCCCTGCGCGGGAGCGAGCCGCCCAACATAGAGATCGCCCGGGATTTCATCAACAAGCTGTTCTTCAGTCCCAAGCGCTACGACCTGGGCGCGGTGGGGCGTTACAAGATAAATCAGCGTCTCGATCTGAAAACCCCGATCGATACAACTACGCTGACCAAGGAAGATTTCGTCGAGATCATCAACTACCTGATCCGTCTGACCGAGAGTCAGGGTGAAATAGACGACATCGACCACCTGGGCAACCGCCGTATCCGCTCGGTCTGCGAGCTGATCGCCAACCAGGTGAGCCTGGGCCTGACCCGTATGAGCCGTCTGGTCAAGGAGCGCATGAGCCTTCAGAACACCGAGGGCCTGACGATCGACGACCTGGTCAACAGCCGTACGATCAGCGCCGTGATCAACGCCTTCTTCGGTTCCAGCCAGCTCAGCCAGTTCATGGACCAGACGAACCCGCTGGCCGAGCTGACCCACAAGCGCCGCCTGTCGGCCCTGGGCCCTGGCGGTCTGACCCGCGAACGGGCCGGTTTCGAGGTGCGCGATGTGCACTACTCGCACTATGGGCGCATGTGCCCCATCGAGACCCCGGAAGGCCCGAACATCGGTCTGATCACAAGTCTGACCACGCACGCGCGGATCAACAAGTACGGTTTCATCGAGACCCCCTACCGCAAGGTCGAGAACGGACGGGTCACAGATGAGATCCGCTACATGGACGCGTTCGAGGAAGACAAGTACATCATCGCCCAGGCCAATGCCCCGCTGGACGAGAAGGGCAATTTCAAGCGCGAGCAGATTCTCTGCCGGTTGAAGAACGATTTTCCGCTGATGCCGCCGGAGAAAGTCGAGTACATGGATGTGGCCCCGGAGCAGATAGTCAGTATCGCGGCCGCCCTGATCCCGTTCCTGGAACACGATGACGCCAACCGCGCCCTGATGGGTTCGAACATGCAGCGCCAGGCCGTGCCTCTGCTCAAGCCGGAGTACCCGGTGGTGATGACCGGCCTGGAGGAGCGCGTGGCACGCGACAGCGGCACTGTGGTCACCGCGCGCCGCGGCGGTGTGGTCGAGAGTGTCGATTCCACCCGGGTGGTGATCCAGGTGCGGGAGGAAGAGCGCACCGAGCGTGGCAACATGTTCGCGAAGATGCCCGAAAAAGACACCTACAAGCTGCGCAAGTTCATCCGCACCAACCAGGACACCTCGATCAACCAGCGCCCGCTGGTGGATGTGGGCCAGGAGATCAACAAGGGCCACATCATCGCCGACGGCACATCGAGCAACGAGGGCAAGCTGGCCCTGGGGCAGAACGTGCTGGTGGCGTTCATGCCCTGGTACGGGTACAACTACGAGGACGCCATTGTCCTGAGTGAGAAACTGGTTAAGGATGACAAGTTCACCTCGGTCCACATTCAGGAACTCGAGGTCCAGGTGCGCGACACCAAGCGCGGCACCGAGGAGATCACCTGCGAGATTCCCAATGTGGGCGAGGACGCGGTGCGCAACCTGGACGAGCGCGGAATAATCCGTATCGGCAGCCACGTGTCGCACGGCGATATCCTGGTGGGCAAGGTAAGCCCCAAGGGCGAGACCGAACTCAGCCCCGAGGAACGTCTGCTCAAGGCCATTTTCGGCGACAAGGCCGGGGATGTCAAAGACACCTCGCTCAAGGTTCCGCCCGGAGTCGAGGGCATTGTCATAGACGTCAAGGTTTTCAGCCGTCTGGTGGATGACAGCCTGATCCGCGACCAGAAGGCCGCTGACACGGAAAAACAGCGCAGCCAGGAACGTGAGAGGATCGCCGAGATCAACGGCTTCCTGAAAGAGCAGATCCTGGAGATGCTTAAAGGACAGAAAGCCGTCTGCCTGTACAACAAGCAGACCCAGAAGCAGCAGGTCGAGGCGGGCAAGACTCTGACAAAGAAAGATCTCGACGGGATCGATCTCGACCGCATAGAGCTGGCCACTATCACGGTGGAGGATTCGGCCGTGACTGACCGGATCAAGGACGCGGTGGCCCTCGCCGAGAGGAAGATACATAAGGTGCGCGATTACACCGAGCGCCAGATCGAAAAGATCGTGGCCCCGGATGAACTCGCTCCCGGCGTGGTGCAACTGGTCAAGGTGTACGTGGCCGAGATACGCAAGGTCTCTGTGGGTGATAAGATGGCCGGACGCCACGGAAACAAGGGTATCGTGGCCAAGATAGTGCCGGAGGAGGATATGCCGTTCCTGCCCGACGGCACTCCGGTGCAGATTGTGCTTAACCCGCTCGGCGTGCCCAGCCGCATGAACGTGGGTCAGATTCTGGAGACCCACCTGGGATTCGCCGCCAAGCTGCTCGGTTTTTCGGTCAGCACGCCGGTGTTCCATGGAGCGACAGAGGATGAGATCGTCGACCTGATTAAGACCGCCGGACTGCCTGAAAGGGGCAAGCTTCAGTTGCGGGATGGCAGGACAGGACGGTATTTCGATTATCCCGTTACAGTCGGGTACATATACATGCTTAAACTCAGCCACCTGGTTGAGGACAAGATTCACGCCCGCTCCATCGGGCCGTACTCGCTGGTTACGCAGCAGCCGCTGGCCGGTAAGGCGCAGTTCGGCGGACAGCGGTTCGGCGAAATGGAAGTCTGGGCGCTGGAGGCCCATGGCGCATCTCATACCCTGCAGGAAATGCTGACTGTCAAGAGTGATGACGTTGTCGGCAGGAGCCGGGTCTACGAGGCCATTGTCAAGGGCGAAAACCTGCCGGAACCCGGGACACCGGAGTCTTTCAACGTTCTGATAAAGGAACTGCAAAGCCTCGGCCTGAATGTGGAACTGGGCGAGGACGGCGAGTAGGGAGGTATGCTCTCCCGGCCGGAGGCTGAAAGACGGCGGGACTGACTGGAGCGGGCGGCCGCGTATAAAAACCGCGGCCCCGCGATGATACGGGGCGGTTGACCGTTGGCTCCATACAATCGACAACATTAACCCTGACGAGGGTTGCCATGATCGATTTCAGAAACTCGCGCGAGACGACCAAGCCGAATTTCAAGTATATGAAGGTTTCGATCGCCTCTCCCGAGCAGATCAAGCAATGGAGTTTCGGCGAGGTCACCAAGCCGGAAACGATCAACTACCGCTCGTTCAAGCCTGAGCGTGATGGTCTGTTTTGCGAGAAGATATTCGGCCCGGTCAAGGACTGGGAATGTAACTGCGGCAAGTACAAGGGTATCCGCTACCGCGGCGTGATCTGCGACAAGTGCGGCGTGCAGGTGACCCTTTCGCGTGTGCGCCGTGAGCGCATGGGCCACATCCAGTTGGCCGTGCCCGTGGCTCACATCTGGTTCTTCAAGAGCCTGCCCAGCCGCATGGGCTACCTGCTTGACATGACCCTGCGCGACCTGGAGAAAGTCCTCTACTACGCCAACTATGTGGTAGTCGACCCGGGCAAGAGCAGCTTCAAGAAAAAGGAGCTGCTTAGCGAGGACCAGTTCCTTGAGGCCGAGGACCAGGAGATCGAGGGTTTCAAGGCTGCCATCGGCGCTGCGGCGATCAAGATGCTGCTCGAGGAGATCGACATCGAGGACCTGAGCAGCGAGTTGCGCTCCCTGGTCAAGGTGGAGACCTCCCCGCACCGCAAGAAAGCCCTGCTCAAGCGGCTCAAGGTGGTCGAGGCTTTCCGCCTCAGCTGCAACCGCCCCGAGTGGATGATAATGGACGTGGTGCCGGTCATTCCGCCAAACCTGCGTCCTCTGGTGCCGCTGGAGGGCGGACGGTTCGCCACCAGCGACCTGAACGATCTGTACCGCCGGGTGATCAACCGTAACAACCGGCTGAAAAAGCTGATCGAGATGCGCGCCCCCGAGGTGATCCTGCGCAACGAGAAACGCATGCTGCAGGAGGCGGTGGACGCCCTGTTCGACAACGGACGCCGCACTCGCGTGGTACGCGGCCGCGGCAAGCGCCCGCTCAAGAGCCTGAGCGACATGCTCAAGGGCAAGCAGGGCCGTTTCCGTCAGAACCTGCTGGGTAAGCGTGTGGACTATTCGGGCCGCTCGGTGATCGTGGTGGGCCCGGAACTCAAGCTGCACCAGTGCGGTCTGCCCAAGACCATGGCCCTGGAGCTGTTCAAGCCGTTCATCATCCGCAAGCTGGAGGAGAAGGGCTTCGTCCAGACTGTAAAGAGCGCCAAGAAACTGGTCGAGAAGGAGCGTCCCGAGGTCTGGGACATCCTGGAAGAGATCGTGCGTGACCACCCGGTGCTGCTGAACCGCGCCCCGACCCTGCACCGTCTGGGTATCCAGGCTTTCGAGCCGATCCTGGTCGAGGGCAAGGCCATCCGCATTCACCCGCTGGTCTGCCCGGCATTCAACGCCGATTTTGACGGCGACCAGATGGCCGTGCACGTGCCGCTCAGCTACGAGGCCCAGATCGAGTGCCGAGTGCTGATGCTCAGCGCTAACAATATTCTGTTGCCATCCAACGGCAATCCGGTGGCCAGCCCCAGCCAGGATATCGTGTTGGGCTGCTACTACCTGACCCGCGAGCTGTACGACAAGGAGGGGGAGACCCCACCCGAGCCGCCCAAGTTCCGGGAAGCCGATGACGTGATCCGTATATACGACAATGGCGGTGTGGGCCTTCACGATTGGGTCTTGCTGCAGCTTGGCGGACGCTGGATCAAGACCACGGTGGGACGGGTGCTGTTCAACCAGGTGATACCGTCCGAACTGGGCTTCATCAACAAGTGCATGAAAAAGTCCGCCATCAGCGAGATGGTGTTCGAAAGCTACCGCAAGGCAGGACTGGCCCGTACGGTGGCCCTTCTTGACCGTTTGAAGGAGATGGGGTTCCGCTACGCCACCTGGGCCGGCATGACCGTGGGTATCACCGACATGATGATCCCCAAGCGCAAGGCCGATCTGCTGGAGAAAGCCCGCGGTGAGGTGGACAAGATCACCAAGGACTATCAGCAGCGTCTGATCACCGACGGTGAGCGCTACAACAAGGTCATCGACACCTGGACCCATACTACCAGTGATGTGGCCAACGAGATGTTCTCCGCGCTGCGCAAGAGCACGGGCGGGTTCAACCCGATCTACATGATGGCCGATTCGGGCGCCCGCGGAAGCCGCGAGCAGATCCGACAGCTCGCCGGTATGCGCGGGCTGATGGCCAAGCCGCAGAAAAAGATCACCGGGCAGGTGGGTGAAATCATCGAGAGCCCGATCGTCTCGAATTTCCGCGAGGGCCTAACCGTGCTGGAGTATTTCATCTCCACCCACGGCGCCCGCAAGGGGCTGGCCGACACCGCGCTGAAGACGGCCGACGCCGGCTACCTGACCCGCCGCCTGGTGGATGTCTGCCAGGACGTGACGATCACCGAGGACGACTGCGGTACGATCATGGGACATGACGTGTCGGCGCTGAAGGAAGGCGAGGAGGTCATAGAGCCCCTGGCCGACCGTATCGTCGGGCGCGTGGCCCTGGAAGACGTGATCGACCCGATCAACAAGGACCCCGAGGGCAACGCGATCGTGATTGTCCGCGCCGGGGATGAGGTCTCGGAGGAAGAGGCCCGCCTGATCGAGGCCAGCGGCCTGGAGAAAGTGCGTATCCGCTCCGTGCTCACCTGCGAGGCAGAGCGCGGGCTGTGCCAGAAATGCTACGGCCGCAACCTGGCCACCATGGCGACGGTAGAGATGGGCGAGGCGGTGGGTATTATCGCCGCGCAGTCTATCGGTGAGCCGGGCACGCAGCTCACTCTGCGTACGTTCCACTACGGCGGCACGGCCAGCCGTATCGCGGCCCAGAGCCAGAAAGCCGCGCCGGTGGACGGTTCAATCGAGTACGACAACATGACCGTGGTCAAGAACCAGGAGGGCAGCCTGGTGGTGGTCAGCCGCGATGGCGAGCTGATTATCAAGGACAAGGAGAACCGCGTGCGCGGCCGCTCCTCGGTGCCCTACGGCTCGACGATCAACGTGTCTGACGGCGACATGATCGAGCAGGACCAGGTTCTGTTCGAATGGGACCCGCACAACAACCCGATCCTCACCGACATGCCCGGTACGGTCAGGCTGGTGGACATCGTCGAGGACATCACACTGCGCGAGGAGCTGGACGAAATCACCGGCAAGCGCCAGCGCGTGATCATCGACGACCGCGAGAAACTGTACCACCCGCATATCGAGATCATCGACGCCGCGGGCGAGAAGGTGCGCGACTACATCATTCCCACCGGGGCCAACCTTCTGGTGGGCGATGACGAAAAGTTGGAGGCCGGAACTCTGCTGGCCAAGCTGAGCCGCGAAATCTACAAGACCCGGGACATCACCGGCGGTCTGCCCCGCGTGGCCGAGTTGTTCGAGGCGCGCAAGCCCAAGGACCCGGCGGTTATCACCGAAATCGACGGCCGGGTGAGCTTCGGCAAGATCGTCCGCGGCAATCGCCAGATCATCGTCACCCCCGAGGTGGGCGAGCCCCGCGAGTACCTGATCCCCTACGGCAAGCACCTGCGCGTGCACGAGGGCGATGTGGTGCGCAGCGGTGACCGTCTGAGCGAAGGCCCGATCAACCCGCACGACATCCTGCGGATCAAGGGCCCGCGCGCGGTGCAGGAATACCTGCTGAACGAGATCCAGGAAGTGTACCGTCTGCAGGGCGTGAAGATCAACGACAAGCACATCGGGGTGATCGTGCGCCAGATGCTGAACAAGGTGGCGATCGTGAACCCCGGCGATACGAATTTCCTGGAAGGCGAGAGCGTGGACAAGCACGTGTTCCGCCGTGAGAACGAGCGTGTGATCCGCGACGGCGGCGAGCCGGCCACGAGCCGTCCGCAGCTGCTGGGTATCACCAAGGCCAGTCTGACCACGAGCAGCTTCATCTCGGCCGCCTCGTTCCAGGAGACCACCCGTGTGCTTACCGAGGCTGCGATCAACGGGGCCAAGGACGATCTGATGGGCCTGAAGGAAAACATCATCATCGGCCATCCGATCCCGGCCGGCACCGGCTTGCTGCGCTACAACGACGTGATTTTCCCGAAGAGTGCCGAGGAGGAAGAGGCGGAGCAGGAAACCACGATCGAGCAGGAAATACAGCTATAAGGGTGAGGTGTTCTGAAAAAATGCCCGCCGCGGCGAGAGGTGACAGAGCAGTCGAATCGCTGCGGCGGGCTTAGACTCTTCAGGCTCAGGCTTGTATAAACAACCGGGGTCGTTCGACCTTGAGCGCCCGGTGTTTTAAGTATTAGTTTTTTATTGACAGACCATAACACTATACCTATTTTAAATAATCCATTTTTTCGGGAGGAATGCTTGCCATCGATTAACCAGTTAGTCCGTCGCGGCCGGAAGGCGGTCAAGACAAAGACCTCCTCGCCGGCTCTGACCGCGTGCCCGCAGCGCAGAGGGGTCTGCACGCGTGTCTACACCACCACGCCCAAGAAGCCGAATTCGGCTCTGCGCAAGGTGGCCAGGGTCCGTCTGACCAACGGCTATGAGGTAACCTCGTACATTCCTGGCGAGGGGCACAATCTTCAGGAACACTCGATTGTGCTCATCCGCGGTGGTCGTGTCAAGGACCTGCCAGGTGTGCGCTATCATATCATCCGTGGTACTCTGGATGCCAGCGGCGTCAGTGACCGAAAGAAAAGCCGGTCAAAGTATGGCGCCAAAAAGCCTAAATCCTAAGACAGAACCGGACCATGTCGAGAAGAAGAGTCGCACTTAAAAGAGAAGTGTTGCCGGATCCCCGCTATCAGAGCACGCTGGTGAGCAAGTTCATCAACTGTCTGATGCTGGATGGCAAGCGCAGCAAGGCTGAGTCGATCCTGTACAAGGCGATGACTTTGCTGGAAGAGAAAGTCGGACAGCCGGGCCTGAACGTGTTCAAGCAGGCGGTCAACAATGCCAAGCCCGCGCTCGAGGTGAAGAGTCGTCGCGTGGGTGGCGCCACCTACCAGGTGCCGGTGGAGGTCCGTCCGGACCGCCGTACCGCCCTGGCGCTGCGCTGGCTGATCGGGTTCGCCCGCGAGCGCAACGAGAAGACCATGGATGAGCGTCTGGCTGCCGAGCTTCTGGCCTGCTACCGCAATGAGGGCAGCACGGTTAAGAAAAAGGAAGACACTCACCGCATGGCGGAGGCCAACCGGGCGTTCGCGCACTACCGCTGGTAGGTGCGACGCGTGGGGCTTCCCCGCTGCGTAAATGAATGAGTTGTACCGAACGAGCCGCTCTTGTGGTTTGTGGGGAGCGGCTTTGTCTACGATTTCCGGATTATGGAAATTGCCGGATCAGTGGCAGTTTGTTCCTTTTGGATGGTGGGTTAAATGGCTCGTAGGGTAGCGTTAAAAGATATTCGCAATATTGGCATCATGGCCCATATCGATGCCGGCAAGACCACGCTCACTGAGCGCATCCTGTTCTATACCGGCCGGGTGCACCGTCTGGGCGAGGTCCACGAGGGCGCCGCGACTATGGACTGGATGGAACAGGAAAAGGAGCGGGGGATCACTATCACCTCCGCGGCCACCACCTGTCTGTGGAAAGACAAGCGGATAAACATCATTGACACCCCGGGCCACGTGGATTTCACCGTCGAGGTGGAGCGTTCGCTTCGGGTTCTGGATGGCGGTGTGGTGGTGTTCTGTGCTGTGGGTGGAGTGGAGCCGCAGTCCGAGACGGTCTGGCGTCAGGCCGACCGTTACGGTGTGCCGCGCATTGCCTTCATCAACAAGATGGACCGCATCGGCGCCGATTTCTACGGCGCGGTGGATTCGATAAAAGAGCGCCTGGGCGCCCGGCCTGTCCCGCTGCAGATACCTTTCGGCGGCGGTGAGATGTTCACCGGCCTGGTCGATCTGGTCGCCATGCGCGGCGTGATCTACCAGGAAAGCACGCAGGGCGCGGTGTTCGAGGAGGTAGATATTCCGAAAGACCTTCTCGATCAGGCCAGCAAGATGCGTCATGCCATGCTGGACGCCATCGCCGATTTCGACGACGAGTTGATGACCAAGTACCTGGATGAGGGCGATGTGGATGATCCGGAGATGATTCGCCGGGCCATCCGCAACGGCACCTGCCAGGTAAAGATCATCCCGGTGCTCTGTGGCAGCGCTTTCAAGAACAAAGGTGTGCAGCGCCTGCTGGACGCCATTACCTGGTATCTGCCCTCCCCCGAGGATATTCCCCCGGTGGTCGGCCATCTTCCCGATGGCGAAGAGGGCGAGCTGGTCGAGCGTAAAGCCTCTGATGAAGAGCCGTTCGCCGGCCTGGCTTTCAAGATTATGACCGACCCGTATGTCGGCCGCCTCACTTTCGTGCGCGTATATTCCGGAAAGCTCGACGCCGGTTCATATGTCTACAACAGTGTTCAGGAACGCAAGGAGCGTATCAGCCGCATCCTGCAGATGCACGCCAACAAGCGTGAGGAGCGGGAGGACTTGTTCTGCGGCGACATCGCGGCCGTGGTCGGCCTCAAGGTGACCAAGACCGGTGACACGCTCTGCGAGGAGGACCGCCCGATCGTGCTGGAGAAGATGGTCTTCCCCGAGCCGGTCATCTCGGTGGCCATCGAGCCCAAGACCAAGGCCGACCAGGATAAGCTGTCCACGGCCCTGGAGAAGCTCTCGGACGAGGACCCGACTTTCCAGGTCCGCAACGACCCGGAAACCGGCCAGACTCTCATCTCGGGCATGGGCGAGCTGCACCTGGAAATCCTGGTTGACCGCATGCTGCGTGAATTCAAGGTAGAGGCCAATGTCGGTCAACCGCAGGTGGCCTACCGCGAGACCTTGGCCAAGGGCCACCCGATCGAGGTCAAGTTCGTCCGCCAGACTGGCGGACGCGGTCAGTACGCGCATGTCAAGATGGAGTTCCATCCCCAGGAGCGCGGCAAGGGATTCGTTTTCGAGAACAAGGTGGTGGGCGGCAACATCCCGCGCGAGTATATCAACCCGGTGGAAAACGGGATCAAGGATGCGCTGGCAGGCGGCGGCGAGGCGGGTTACCCGCTGGTGGACGTGCGGGCCGTGCTGCTCGACGGTAGCTACCACGAGGTTGACTCCAGTGACATGGCCTTCAAAATCGCCGGCTCGATGGCGGTTAAGGAGGCGGTGCGCACCTGCGGTGTGAAGCTCCTCGAGCCGATAACCAATGTTGAGATCACCTGCCCGGGCGAGTATCTGGGCGATGTGATGGGTGACCTGGCCAGCCGTCAGGGCAAAGTGGCCGGGATTATCCCGAAGAACGAGGCGCAGGTGATCAGTGCCTCTGTGCCCCTGTGCAAGATGTTCGGCTATGCTACAAACCTGCGCTCCCTGACTCAGGGCCGTGCGATTTTCTCGATGCAGTTCTCGCACTATGCCGAGGTGAACAAGGAACGCAGCGAGGCGATACTGGCCGGAGCGCGGGGCAAGGGATGAGCCTGAGTTCCTGAGAAAAACAACATAGATAAACGTTCAATCAATAACAGTCAGGAGTACTTACAATGGCCAAGAAGAAATTCGAGCGCAACAAGCCGCACGTGAACGTGGGCACGATTG
>CAYLSM010000149.1:0-10959 GCA_964386505.1 uncultured Gemmatimonadales bacterium | reverse complement strand
CCGCTCTGACCATGGCCGAGTATTTCCGCGAGGAAGAGAAGCAGGACGTGCTCCTGTTCATCGACAACATCTTCCGTTTCACCCAGGCCGGCTCCGAGGTGAGCGCCCTTCTGGGCCGCATGCCCTCCGCCGTGGGCTACCAGCCCACCCTGGGCACCGAGATGGGTGAGTTGCAGGAGCGCATCACCTCCACGCAAAACGGATCGATCACCTCTGTGCAGGCGATCTACGTGCCGGCCGATGATCTGACCGACCCGGCCCCGGCCACGGCGTTCAGCCATCTGGATGCCACCACGGTGCTCAGCCGCCGTATCGTGGAGCTGGGTATCTACCCGGCCGTGGACCCGCTGGATTCCACCAGCCGAATCATGGATGCCAACGTGATCGGTGAGGAGCACTACAACGTGGCCCGCCGCGTCCAGGAAATCCTGCAGCGCTACAAGGACCTGCAGGACATCATCGCAATCCTGGGCATGGACGAGCTTAGTGAGGAAGACAAGGTGGTCGTCAACCGCGCCCGCCGCATCCAGAAATTCCTCTCCCAGCCGTTCCACGTGGCCGAGCAGTTCACCGGCCGCGCCGGCAAGTATGTGAAGCTGGAGGACAACATCCGCAGCTTCAAGGGCCTGGTTAACGGTGAATACGATGAGATCCCGGAGCAGTTGTTCACTATGGCCGGGGCGATCGACGATGTGCTGGAGCGTTACGAGGAATACAAGAAACAGCAGTGAGGCCCCGTACGACCTCGCAACGAAGGGATAAGCTTTTATGACAGCAGAACCGCTCAAGACGAGGATCATCTCCCAGGAGAAAATCCTGTTCGACGCCGAGGCGGACAGCGTGATAGCGCCGGCGGCGAGCGGCTACCTGGGAGTGCTGCCCGGTCACGCCCCGCTGATGGCGTCCATGGGCAACGGGGTGCTGAAGATCAGCAAAGGCCATACAGCCTCGTATTTCGCGGTGTTCGGGGGGTTCCTTCAGGTGAAGGACAACCGCCTGATCGTGCTGGCCGATACGGCCTCCGCCGCGGATGAGCTGGACCTGGTCACGGCCAAGGACGCCCTGGCGCGCGCTGAGGCCGCCCTGACTGCCGGCCCGGTCGAAAACCGGAGCCTGAACGACTTGACCCATGCAGCCGAAGTCGCACGGGTCAAGGTGAAAGCGGTCACGCTGGCCGCGGGTCAGAAATAGAGCGGACAGGCCCGGCTATCAGAGCGGGCGGCCGTGGAAGGTCAGTTCCTGGTCTTCATCGTCCTTGCCGCTCTCTTCGATCTTGACTTTCTTGCCGCCCTGAGTCGCCTGCGGCTGGTTCAGGGTCGGATTAGGCTGTGAAGCAGTGGAAGCCGAAGTCTTGGCGGAGTCCTTACTCTCCTGAGACTTCGGCTTTTCCTTTTCCTCGCTCTTGGCAGCCGTGGCGGTGGGTTTCGGCTCGTCTTTCATGCTGCAGAGGCCGTGGAAGAACACCCCCTCCTCCACCACCAAGCGGCGGGCGGTGATATCCCCCTCCACGCTGGCGCCGGACTGGAGTTCCAAGCGGCCCTCGGCAATCACGCTGCCGTCGATCTTACCGCCGACAATGGCGTTATGCACCATCAGATCGCCCTTGACCTGGCCGGATTTACCCAGTATCGCCATACCTTTGGCTGTAAGGCTGCCGTCGATCACTCCGTCCACCCGCACAGTCCCGTTGACCGAACATTCGCCCTTGATGACCGTGCCCTGACCGATTATCGTGTTTAGCCTTTCCTCATCCCTGCCAGTGAACTTGTCCGCCATGTGAAACGACCTCTTCAGTGAGTTCAGTGCTGCAGAAATGGCAATGGATCGACAGGATTGCCGTTTTCATCGAACACAGCGTAGTGCAGATGCGGACCGCTCGAAACCCCCATGTTGCCGCTGTAGGCGATCAGGTCGCCCTTGTGGACCTGCTCGCCCTTCTGCACGGTCAGACGGCTGTTGTGGGCGTACATGGTGCTGTAGCCGTTGCCGTGCTTGATCATAATGTAGTAGCCCAGGTTGTCGTTATTTTCGGCGATAGTCACCACCCCGTCCGCCGTGGCCTTGACCGGCGTGCCCTGCTTGATCGCGAAATCGATGCCGAAGTGGTATATCTTGGGGTTGAACGTGCGGCTGATGAAGCTTTTCTCGTCTATCGGCATGCCGAAAGGCTCGTTCGTGCTCCCTTTGTGGTCGGCGAGGGCCACGGTGGAGAGCACCTGGGGCTTGGCTGGCTGGTTGATCAGTTCATCCGGGATCTGTTCCGAGGTCAGCATGTCCGGAGAGACCTCCAGGCGTGTCCCAGAGGCGATCCCTTGAGCATCCATACCCTCCGAGGCTTTCACTCCCTGGGCCACCTGTATTCGTCCGATCATTTCGTCGATGCTGCTGATCTTTTTCTGCAACTCGACTATTTTGCTGTTCTGACGGACCAATTCGCGGTTCTCGACGATCAGGGATTCGTACTGGCGGGCTTTGTAGAACACCGGTTTGAGATAGATGGCAAAGGCCACAGTGGCGCTGGCCAGCAATGTGCCGACCACAGCCATGACTTTCAGCGCGCGGTGGCTGACTTTCAGGCTGCGCACATCCGCGCCGGGATAGGGAATAATCATCAGGGTCATGTATTTCATCACCGCATCCCCCCTGCTGCTGCCGCCTGCCCGCTCGAAGCCTCAGTCCAGAGAAACGTCGAGCAGCTCCAGCAGACGCTCGAACTCCTCGTACGAAAAGAACTCGATCTCGATCCGTCCCTTCCCGTCGCGGCCATCGCGAATGCGCACCCGGGTGCCCAGACGGCTGCGCAGGCGTGATTCCAGGTCCTGAACCTGGGCGGCGTGCCCTGAGGACTGCGCCTCCTGTTTAGCCGCGGCAGGCTTTTTCGTCCCGGAGACCAGGTCGCGCACCAGTGCCTCCAGCTTACGCACTGAGAGTTCCTGAGCTACGGTGCGACGGGCCAACTCGAGCTGCAGCGCCGGGTCATCCAGTGCCAGCAGCGCCCGGGCGTGGCCGGCTGAAAGCTCACCCTCGGAAACCGAATTGCGCAGCGCCTCGGGCAGCTTGAGCAGGCGCAGGGCGTTGGCCACCGTGACCCGGTCCTTGCCCACCTTCTCGGCCACCTGGGCCTGGGTCTGGCCGAAATCCTCGATCAGGCAGCGGTATCCCAGGGCCTCCTCGATCGGGTCGAGGTCCTCGCGCTGGAGGTTCTCGACCAGGGTCATCTCCAGCAGTTCGGCCGGGCGCACAGAGCGCACCAGGGCCGGCACCTCGGTCCAGCCGAGCTGTCGGACCGCGCGCAAGCGGCGCTCCCCACTTATCAACTCGTAGGAGCCGTCCGGGTTACGGTTGACCACGATCGGCTGGATCAGCCCCTGTGCCTTGATCGAGGCGGCCAACTCGGCGATGGCCTCGGGCCGGAACGTATGCCGCGGCTGGTAACGGTTGGGCTTGATCGAGGCCACCGGCAGGGCGGTCTCCAGCGCGTGTCCGGCCTCGGCGGCGGTGACTGCTTCCTCCCCCACCGGTACCGACTGGCTGGAATCAGCCTCGTCGATCAGCGCTCCCAGTCCCCTGCCCAGCCTTCTCTTCTTGCTCATGCTCAAGGATTTCTCTCGCGAGTTCCATGTATTTACGCGCCCCGGTCGACAGAACGTCGTACAGGACAATGGGTTTACCGAAACTTGGGGCCTCACTCAGCCGGACATTCCGCGGGATCACGGTCCCGTAGACCTTGTCCGAAAAATAGCTCTGCGCCTCTTCCAGCACCTGGTGGCTGAGGTTGACCCGCGTGTCGAACATGGTCATCAGTATGCCCTCGATGGTCAGCCGCGGGTTCAGACGGGCCGCCACCAGGCGAATTGTGTTGATCAACTGGCTCAGTCCCTCCAGGGCGTAGTACTCGCACTGGATTGGAATCAGCACCGAATCCGCGGCTGTCAGGGCGTTCAGCGTAAGAAGACCCAGCGAGGGCGGGCAGTCGATGATGATGTAGCGATAGCTGCCGTCCACCTGCTCCAAAGCCCGCCGCAGACGTTCCTCGCGGTGCGGCACCGGGACCAGCTCCACCTCGGCCCCAAAAAGGTCAAGGCTGGAGGGCACCAGGTCGAGATATTGCAGATCTGTCTTGATAAGCGCCGCTTCGAGTGGCTGCCCGCCGATCAGGACATCGTAGATGTCGCTCTGCAGCTCTTTCCGGTTGACTCCCATTCCGCTGGTGCAGTTGGCCTGCGGGTCGATGTCCACAAGCAGGGTGCGGACCTCGGCCACAGCCAGGGAGGCGGCCAGGTTGATCGCGGTCGTGGTTTTGCCCACCCCGCCTTTCTGATTGGCAACCGCTACGATGCGTGTCATACGAGCCCTGTCGGCTGGGTGAACTGTCCGTTTGCTTCCCGGACCAGAGGCGCTTAGAGGCTTTATAGCCTGTCTGTTATATTAATATCCCGCATAAGGTTTGAAAAGAAAATTTTCCCAATCCCTCTAACGACCAAAAGATCACTTTGTCATGATAGTTATTGTACTCAAATCTGGCTCAGGTTTTGGGATTTGCTGCCGAAATATATCATAGAATCACAACAGGTGCAAAGCCCCGTCCCAAGCCCTCACCGCGGCTTGTAAATATAATAACTGTCTATTCTTAAAATATGACTTGACTTTTGTCGGGCCGGATTTTATTTATTTCTAACATGTTGCATTTTAATTCCGGAAAACATGTCAATAAACACAATAATATCAAGACTGAGAATATGGACAAAGATATTTTGACGACGTTCGAGGCGGCGAAATACTGTCATGTGCATCCGGGAACTATCAAGAACTGGATCCGCAACGAGCACCTCAAGGCATTCAAGACGCCAGGGGGGCATCGCCGGATTTACCGCCGCGACCTGGATCAGTTCCTGAAAGATAATAACATCCCGATAATCAGCGAAACTCGTGCATTGCGGCAGCGCGTCCTGATCATCGACACCGATTTTCAGGCGCGCGAGGCTATTTCGCGGGCTCTCATGCGCCGGACCGAATTGTACGAGGTCGCCACTGCGGAGGATGCGTTCGAGGGTGGCGAGATGCTGGCGATGTTCAAGCCGGACATGGTGATCCTCAACCAGCAACTGCACGGCTTGGATACCGAGGAGATCGCCCACCGGATTAAGAGCTGTCCATATCTGAGCGAGGCGCGGGTGATCCTGCTCACCAACTCCGCTGAAAAGAAAAAGCCCGTCGAGCAGGGGGTGGACCTATATTTCCCGCTCCCGATCGATCCGGACCGTCTGAGCCAGGAAACGGCGCGCCTTCTGGCCAACAACCGTCAGAAATAGACGGGATCGCTTTCCCTGAGTTCAAGCCGGTCCGGGTATTTCCAGCGAATCGATCACTCCCCCGCCCAGAACCACGGAATCAGAGTAGAAGACCGCCGACTGCCCCGGTGTGACTGCACGCTGGGGTGTATCTAAAACCACGCGCGCCCGCTTACCCTCCAACGGCACAACCTTTCCATGCACCGGCTTGTGGCGGTGCCGCACCTTGATCCAGGCCTCGAATCCGCTCTCCGGGGCAGGCACCAGGTAATTGACCCGCGCCACCAGGAACACCGCAGACATAAGCCGCTCCTGGCCACCCACCACCACCGTGTTCGAGGCGGTATCCACCGCGATCACGTAGGCCGGCTCTCCCACCGCCGCCCCCACGCCCCGTCGCTGCCCCAGCGTGTAGAACGCCGCCCCGCGATGGGTGCCGATCCGTCTGCCGCTCTCATCCAGCAGCGGCCCGGGGACAGTCGCCGCGGCCCCTTCCCGGCTTCCAGCCTGCTGACGGATGAACTCCTCCAGCGAACCCTGCCCCAGGAAACAGACCTCCTGGCTCTCCTTTTTCTGCGAGACAGTCAGTCCCAGCCGCCCGGCTATCTGACGCACCGTGGCCTTGTCCAGGGCGCCCACCGGAAACGTGTAGTGCTTCAGGTCGCCGCGGTTCAGGCCCCAGAGGAAATAGCTCTGGTCCTTGGCCGGGTCGAGGCCGCGGGCCAGAAACACCTCCTGCGCCCCAGCCTCGGTCGTCTCCGGTGCAAGAAGGCGGGCGTAATGTCCGGTGGCCAGGCGTCCGGCACCCAGGGCACGCGCCCGGGCCAGGGCATGGGGGAACTTGATGAACGTGTTGCAGCTCACGCAGGGATTGGGCGTACGTCCGGCCAGGTAATCCTGCACGAACGGCTCGATAACCCGCTCGCGGAACGGCCCCGTGCTCTCAATCACATAGTGCGCCGCACCGATTGTATCGCAGACCGCGCGCGCATCCGCGATGGATTCAAGGTTGCAGCAGCTCCGCTCTCCGGGATCACCCTCCGAGTAGCAGAACATCTTGAGGGTCAGGCCGATCACCCGGCAGCCGCGCTCAGCCAGCAGACAGGCGGCCACCGAGCTGTCCACGCCGCCGCTCATGGCCACAGCCACGCTCTCACCCGGGGCGGGAAGGTAGTCCGTGTATCCTCTCAGGTCCATAAACACTCCACTCCAGCCCGAGACAGAAACGGCCCGCATCTTTCCACGGGCCGTCGCTGTCTCGGTTCAACTGCCAAGATATCTGTATGCCGCTGCATAAAGGCTGCCCGGCGGACTGTCCTCGGCCAGGCCGAGTATGTCACGCCGGTCCTGCACTCCGCTCAGACGGCAGCCGATCACCGGGTCACGGCCAAACCAGTCCCGCGCCTCGCGCAGGAAGCAGTAACGGGCCAGCACCGAAAAAGCGTAGCCATCCGGAAGGTCGGGCGCGGCCGCGGCAGCCAGGGGCAGCAGCGGGTTTTCCTCCAGAAAGGCCTCCAGCGATGCGCCGGTCTCGTTCAGGCTGCGCAACACGCCTGTGGGGCCGAACCTTTCGGAAAGACGTTCGAGCACAGATGCAGCCTGCTCAGTGCCCTGAGCGGCCAAAACCTCGAACGGAAGGGTGAACAGGGTGTCCGCAGCCAGCAGGACCAGCGCCTGAGGCTGCCCGGAGTAAACCTTGCCCCCCCCGCCGCTGTCATACACCTCGGGGTTTTCCACAAGGAAAGCCGCCTGCAGCAGCCAGCCCCGCAGAAGCATCTCCTGCGCTGCCAGCACCGCTCCTGAAGAATGCACCCGCCCGCGCCAGGCCTCGGCTGCGGCGGTGAGCACAGACGTGCTGCGCAAGGCTCTGCCGCTGGGCAGAAGCACCCGCCGCAACAGGGAATAAAGCGATTCGGGATAGTGGTTGCGGTCCAGGTTGTCCAGAATATCGGTAATGGCCTGATTGCAGGCGGCTGCGACTTTCGCCGGACTGTATCTGGCCACTTTCCCGCTCATGACAGCCTCTCCCGGACTGCTTGCTTGAAGGCCTCCACCGCCTCGGGCAGTTTTTCGGGCTGCCTGCCGCCGGCTGTTGCCAGGTGCGGCTTGCCGCCGCCTCCGCCACCCGCGGCCTTGGCCGCCTGGCCCACCAGGTCCCCGGCCTTGAGCTTGCCCTCCTTGACCAGGTCATCGGTCACGGCGCAGACAAACAGCAGCTTGCCCTCCTGCATCGCGCTGAAAAGCCCCACCGCGCACGCGCCGGCCGACTCGCGGAACTTGTCCGCGGCCTGCTTGAGCGCCTCGGCATCGCAATCCAGGCTGGGCGGAGTGAACACCCGCACGCCGCCGATATCCTCATGCTGGCTCAACAGGTCCTGCTCCACCTGCTGGCGCACCTTCTCTTTCTTAAGCTCGTCGATTTCTTTCTGCAGGCCCTTACGCTCGCGCAGCAGATCCTCCACCTGAACGGTCAGGCTGTCCTGGCCGGAAGCGGGCAAAATGGCGCGCAGGCTGTCCACCAGGTGGCTGCGGCCCAACAGGTGCTCGGCGGCTTTCTCGCCGGTCAGGGCCTCTATCCGGCGCACGCCCGAGGCCACGCTCGACTCGGCGGTTATCACGAACGCGCCGATCTCTCCGCTGGCCCGCACGTGGGTGCCGCCGCAGAGTTCCTGGCTGTAGCCCTCCACCTCCACCACCCGCACCCGGCTTTCGTATTTCTCGCCGAACAGCGCGGTGGCGCCCTCGGCCACGGCCTGGTCGTAGGATTTGATCCGGGTGAGAACCGGACGGTCCTCGCGAACCACGGCGTTCACACGTTTTTCTATTTCAAAAATCGTTTCCTCAGGCACCCGTGAATAGTGGTTGAAATCGAAACGCAGGTAATCCGGGCTGACCAGCGAGCCGGCCTGCACGGCCCCCTCGCCCAGGCAGTCGCGCAGGGCGCGGTGCAGAAGGTGCGTGGCGGTGTGGTTGCGCGCCGTGGCAGCGCGACGTTCCAGGTCCACCGCCGCCTCGACCGTGGCGCCGGGCGTGGCCGCCTCCGGGCCGCCCTCGGCGAAACGTCCCTCGTGCACGATAAGGGCGCCGGCCTTGTGCACGGCCTCGACCCGGAACATGAACCCCGCTCCGCGAATCTCGCCCTGGTCGGCCAACTGGCCGCCACTCTCGGCGTAGAAAGGCGTCTGGTCCAGGACCACGGAGGTCTCATCCGCTCCCAGCAAGCGGGCCTCGGTCTTTTTGAGGTCATAGCCCAGGAAATGGCTTGAGGCCTCGCTGCCCAGTTGCTTTGCCCAGCGCGCCGGGTCGGACTGCCAGCCGAAACGGCTCTCGGCGCGGGATTTCTCGCGCTGGCGCTCCATCAGCTCGCGGTAGCCGGCCTCATCCACCCCGAGGCCACGCTCGCGGGCGATCTGGTCGGTCATGTCGGGCGGGAAACCGTAGGTGTCGGCCAGCTTGAACTTGTCCTCGGCCGGTATCACGTTGCCGCCCGCGGCCTTGACCCGCTCGATGATCCCGTAGATATACTCCAGGCCGCGGTCCAGGGTCAGGCCGAAACTCTCCTCCTCGGCGCGGACCACCTGCATCACATGCCCCTGGCGCTCGGCGATCTCGGGGTAAGCCCCGCCCAGCACCCGCACCACCGTGGGAACCAGGAGGTGGATGAACGGCTCTTTCACCCCAAGCTCGCGGCCGAAACGCGCGGCCCGGCGCAGGATACGCCGCGCCACATAGCCGCGTCCCTCGTTCGAGGGCGTGACTCCATCCGTGATGGAAAAGGTGAGCATGCGCACGTGGTCGGCGATCACCCGGTGCGGCGTGCCGGCCCCATCCGGGCTGTAGGCCCGCCCGCTGATTTCGGCCACATGGTCGAGGATGGGCCGGAAGACATCTGTCTCGTAGTTGGAATTACTGCCCTGGAGCACGGAGAGGATGCGTTCGAAACCCATCCCGGTGTCCACATGCGACTTGGCCAGCGGCACCAGCGAACCGTCCGGCTGGCGCTCGAAACGGATGAACACAAGGTTCCACAGCTCGATGAAGCGGGGATCGCCGCTGTTCACCCCGCGTTTGGGGTCCTTGGCCAGGGAAAGCGGGCCCACAGTCTCGCCCAGGTCGATATGTATCTCGCTCGAGGGGCCGCAGGGGCCGGTTTCGCCCATCTCCCAGAAATTCTCGCGGTCGAAGCGGAAAATGTGCGCCGGATCGATGTCGGTCCCGGATTTCCAGAGCCCCTCGGCCTCCTCGTCATCCAGGAAGACCGTAGCGTAGAGACGCTCCTTGGGCAGGCCCCAGACCTTGGTCAGCAGTTCCCAGGCCCAGGTGATCGCCTCACACTTGCCGTAATCGCCGAAACTCCAGTTGCCTAACATCTCGAAGAAGGTGTGGTGGTAGGTGTCGCGTCCCACCTCCTCCAGGTCGTTGTGCTTACCCGAGACCCGGATGATTTTCTGGCTGTCCACAGCGCGGCTGTAGTCGCGCCGTCCCGTACCCAGGAACACATCCTTGAACTGGTTCATCCCGGCGTTGGTGAAAAGCAGCGTGGGGTCGCCCGCCGGCACCACCGGCGCACTGGGCACCACAGTATGGCCGCGCTGCCTGAAAAATTCGATGAATTCCCCTCTTACCTGGTCTGCACTGCGCATGTTCTTTCCTGTGTTGGCTGGTCTAATAAACATCAACCGATTGACAAGGCTCTATCGATTTCAAACATTACTATGAGCGTTTGGAAAACGACTAATCTCGCATCTTCTACAACTACAGGTTGACCTTCCTTTTCGCTTAAATGCTCTTGACGTTGTATAAGGTCATTTACAGTACCCCAATATGCAATTAAAGCATCAAGATATGCTCTTTTCGTTTTATGCTCATTTTGAAATTTCATTTTGACAACAGATTGCAATCTTGCAACAGTCTTTGTTTTATCACTTGATACATCTGTTGGTTGATGAATATTGACAAGGGCATCTGCAAATTCCTGTGCAGCCTCCCGGCACAAATGGCCGATAGTTGAAAAATGTTGTTGCGCATCTGGTTGCCAAAGCAATTCTTCTGCTTTTGTCCATTTCTCAAACGCTGTTGGATAATTATGTTGAAATTGCGAAGCGTTAAGAAAATTCCTTACTGTTTTCTCAACTCTCTCGATCGGTGTGCCCATTTGCTTTTTCAGGTAATCGTAATACCTATAACCCAAAGGAGTAACATCAAAATTCGGTGTGCCATTAGGACTATATCCTAATGTTAATAATCCAGCTTCTGCTAAAACCTCAATATTTCCCAAATATACTTTCGGTCTATTATTTTCAGGGAGATAAGGATGAATTAAAGAATCACCTCCAAACGTCTGTGAAACCATAAACTTAGCATTCTTAACATTTGGATAATCTCGCGTCAAATCTACTAACTGAATCAACAGACCCTCTTGTACTTCTTCAAGTAGTATATCTTCGAAATTAATCATTTTACCCCCTTACCCAGCAGCGCCGAGAGACTGAAAAACACCCGCGGCGCCCCCTCCAGGGCCTTGAACCCGGCCTCCGCGGCCAGTGCAAGGGTGGCAGCGAACGCTTTTTTCGACACGTGAAACGGCGGCTCCACGAGAAGGAACTTTCCTCTTGTGGCCAGGGCCGCGAAAACATCGCGGAAGAAGCGTGCCTTGTCCGGCACCTCG
>CAYLSM010000148.1:7300-10985 GCA_964386505.1 uncultured Gemmatimonadales bacterium | reverse complement strand
GAGGCCTACAGCAATTTCGCCGCGGAGGATGCCCGTGGTCTGCTGGAGGCGCACCCGAACCTTATCCTGCTTCGCACGTTCAGCAAGGCGTTCGGCCTGGCCGGACTGCGCTTCGGTTTCTCGCTCAGCGACCCGCGCCTGGCTCTGGAGATCGGCAAGGTGCAGCTTCCGCACCATGTGAATTTCTTCACCCAGCTCGCCGCGCTGACCATGCTGGGCCACATGGACCTGGTTGACAAGCGTATCGCGGAGCTGAAACGCGAGCGTGAACGATTGGAAGGGCTTCTGACGGCTCTGCCGGGAGTAAGGGTATTCCCCAGTCAGGCGAATTTCATCCTGATCGAGTTGAGCGGCAAGACCCCGCAGGCTGTGTTCGAGGCTCTGCTCGCGCGCGGTATCCTGGTGCGCAACATCTCGAACTATCCGGGCCTGTCGCGCTGCCTGCGCCTGACCGTGGGCCTTCGTGCCGACAACGAGGCCCTGGCCGCGGCGTTGCGGGAGGTCCTGGCATGACAGCGGCTCTCCCCGCGTACCGAGAAATCGCCCCCGGCCTGCGGGCGCGGACCGATATCAGTCTGCCTGCCCTGGAAAGCCTGGATGCCGTGCTGTTCGACATCGACGGCGTGCTGGTCGAGGTGAGCGATTCGTTCCGTTCGGTGATCAGCCTGGCGGTACAGCACTATTTCAACAAGATTTTGGGGATACCCGGAGAATCTGTTCTGGTCAGCCCGGATGAGACCGCTTTGTTCAAGCTGGCCGGGCGCTACAACAACGACTGGGACCTGGCTGCCGGGGCCTCGGCCTGGGGCCTGCTCAAGCTGATTTTCAGACCAGCACCGCCCCGTGATATTGCCGGGCTGAGAGAGGGAGCCCCCACACTGGAGGAGTTCACCGGCCGTATAAAGGCCGAGGGCGGAGGCCTGGAGGTGACTCTGCGACTGGTGCGCGAGGCCCTCGACCCGGCCAGGCGTGAGGAGTTCGACCGTCTGTACCGTCCCGATATGGTGCGGCGAATTTTTCAGGAGTACTACGCCGGGCCGCGCCTCTGCCGTTTTTTTTATGGCTTCGACCCGGAGTATTTCGAGGGGCCGGGGCTGGTCGAGCGTGAGCGGCCGATAATCGATATCGCCCTGGTGGAGGCTCTGAACGCATCTGGGGTGCAATTCGGGGTGCTCTCGGGCCGCACGCCTGAGGAGGCGGACTATGTGTTGGAAAGCCTGGGCCTGGCGCGGCTTCTTCACCCCCGCGGCCAGGTGGTGGATGACGGCCACCTGACACCCAAGCCCGACCCGGACGGCCTTCTGCACCTGGCCCGCGAGATGGGTTTTGACAGTGCGGTCTACGTGGGCGATGTCCCGGATGACTGGAGCACGGTTCTGGCCTATGGCCGGACTGCCGAGGCTGTTCTGGGAAAAGTATCCGGCTGCATGGTCGCCACCGGGGCCAACCCCGGGGGAAGGATCAGCGCGCATTTCGAGCGCGCGGGCGCTCACTGGCTTTCCACGGATGTGAACGCCCTTCTGCAGGCCATGCTGCAAGCTCGAACAAAAGATTGATTTTCTTTTTTTTCTGCACCATCACCTCAAGGGGGTAAACGATGACAGCCCCGCGTAAAGCCTCGGTGCAAAGGACCACCGGCGAGACCGCTATCTCGCTGGAGCTTGACCTGGACGGGACAGGCGTTTTCGAGGGTTCCAGCGGAGTCGGTTTTTTCGACCATATGTTGAGCGCCCTGGCGCGTCACTCCGGGATGGACCTCAAGCTCGCCTGCAAGGGCGACCTGCATGTGGATGAGCATCACAGCATCGAGGATATCGGTCTGGCTCTGGGCCAGGCCCTGGACCGGGCCGTTGGCGACAAGGCCGGCATGACCCGTTTCGCGCATGCCTATGTCCCCCTGGATGAGGCCCTGAGCCGCGTGGTGGTCGATTTCAGCGGCCGCGGGCTGCTGGTGTTCCGGGGCGAGTTCCGCCGCGAGCGCGTGGGCGAGCTGCCCACCGAGATGGTGGAGGAGTTCTGGCGCGCCTTGGCGACCAAGGCCCAGATCACTTTGCACATGGAGCTGATATACGGCAACAATGCCCACCATCAGGTGGAAAGCCTTTTCAAGGCCGCGGCACGGGCATTGGGCACGGCTACGCGGCTCGTGGAGGGCGCCAAAGGCATCCCCTCGACCAAGGGTGTGCTCTGAGATAGACAGCGCAGCGGAGGACCGAGCTTTCCTCCGGGGGCCGCGCAGGGCGCCAGCGGCGCCGCGGGTGAAACCCGCCCGCCGTTTACGGCGGCTGCGCGGCCCCCGCTCTGCGCCTGGGACAACTCGAACAGCCAAGACAACCGAAGATTCTGACAAACGGGTTCTCGCACAATGAGCCAGAAAAAAGTGATCAACATAGTCGATTCCAAGATGGGTAACCTGCGCAGCGTGGAGAAAGCTTTCCAGTTCCTGGGGTTCGAGGCGCGGATCAGCCCCGATCCGGCCGCAATCGACCCGGCCAGCCACCTGGTGCTTCCGGGTGATGGCGCTTTCGGTAAGAGCATGCAGAATATCCGCGAGCTTGGGTTCGAACAACCGATCCGCGATTTCATCGCCTCGGGACGGCCGTTTCTGGGTATCTGCGTGGGGTTCCAGCTCCTGTTCGATTCCAGCGAGGAGATGGGCGAGCACCAGGGTCTGGGCCTTCTGCCCGGCAAGGTGGTCAAATTCCCGTCCGGCCGAAAGATACCGCACATGGGCTGGAACCAGATCCACTGGACACGGCCCTCGCCGTTCAACGCGGGCGTGCCGGAGGGTTCTTTCTGCTATTTCGTGCACTCCTACTACGCACTGCCGGGAGATGAGCACGATACACTGGGCCGCACCGAGTACGGTCTGGAGTTCGCCTCGGTCATGGAGCGCGGCAACCTGTTCGCCGTGCAGTTTCATCCCGAGAAAAGCCAGGAGGCGGGCCTGCGGATGCTGAAAAATTTCGCCGAAATGTGAGAGGACTGCCCATGCCGGTGACTATCCTGCCCGCCATCGACCTGATGGACGGGCGCGCGGTGCGGTTGCGCCAGGGTAAAAAGAGCGAGCGCACCGAATATTTCGATGATCCCGCCGTTCCGGCCGAGAGTTTCGCCCGGGCCGGGGCCAGGTTTATCCACGTGGTTGACCTGGACGGCGCTTTCGAGGGCCAGTCGAAAAACCTCCCCACTGTGGAACGTATCGTCCGGGCGGTGGAGGGCCGCGCCGCGGTGGAGCTTGGCGGCGGCATCCGCAGCCTGGAGCACATTGAGCGCATTCTGGCGCTCGGAGTGAGCCGGGTGATCCTGGGCACCGCGGTGCTGACCGATCCGGGGCTCGCCGCTCAGGCGGTCGCGCGTTTCGGCGCGGAACGGGTCGTGGTGGGGCTGGATGCCAGGGACGGCCTCGTGGCTGTACGCGGCTGGGAGGAAGTGAGCAAACTCAAGGCCCTGGATGTCGCCCGCTCCTTGAGCGGCTCGGGTATAAAGCGTATAATATATACGGATATCGCCACTGACGGCATGCTGGGCGGGCCGAACCTGCCCGCCCTGGAGGCCATGGCCCGCGCCTCGGGCCTCAAGGTGATCGCCTCGGGCGGGATCAGCGCCCTGGAGCATGTGCGACAGGTTGCTGCGCTTGAGCCGCTGGGCGTGGAGGGCATGATTATCGGCAAGGCGATTTATG
>CAYLSM010000148.1:0-7200 GCA_964386505.1 uncultured Gemmatimonadales bacterium | reverse complement strand
GCTGCGCTTGAGCCGCTGGGCGTGGAGGGCATGATTATCGGCAAGGCGATTTATGGCGGCCGGCTCAACCTGGAGGAGGCCCTGGCCGCGGTGAGCTGACCGCTGTCTCAAGCTTAAAGAGAGTCGTTGCCATTCGGTGGACCATTAACAAACGGGAAACGAGAGTCGATGCTTGCCAAGAGAATCATCCCCTGCCTGGACATAGACAAGGGACGGGTGGTCAAGGGAGTGCAGTTCGTCAACCTGATTGACGCCGGCGACCCGGTGGAGCAGGCGCGCTATTACGAGGCACAGAAAGCCGATGAGCTGGTGTTCCTGGACATAACCGCCAGCCACGAGCGGCGCGACACCGTGCTGGAACTGGCGCGCAAGGTGAGCGAGCAGGTGTTCATCCCCTTCACCATCGGCGGCGGAATCCGCACTGTGGAGGATGTGCGCCTGATGCTCAAGAGCGGGGCGGACAAGGTCTCGATCAACACCGCCGCGATCAAGGACCCCGGGGTTATCACGGCCGCGGCCGAGCGTTTCGGAAGCCAATGTATCGTGGTGGCGATCGATGCCAAGCGCCGTGCCGGGTTCGACCTTTCGCGCGGGGCGTTCGGCAACTGGGAGGTCTACACCCACGGCGGACGCAACCCGGTGGGACTGGATGCCGTGGAGTGGGCGCTCAAGGTGCAAAAGTTCGGCGCAGGTGAAATCCTGCTCACCAGCATGGACCGCGACGGCAGCAAGGCCGGGTTCGACCTGGAGCTGACCGCAGCGATCAGCTCGCGCCTGGAGATTCCGGTGATTGCCTCGGGGGGAGTGGGCACCCTGGAGCACCTCTACGAGGGCTTTACACAGGGACAGGCGGATGCGGTGCTCGCAGCCAGCATTTTTCACTTCCGCGAGTACTCGGTCACTGCGGCCAAGGACTACCTTCGCGAGCGTGGAGTGCCGGTAAGGTACTGACCCTTCAAAGTTTCGCAACTGCGCGCCCCTTGCGGACAGCGCTGAACTTTTGTATTGATTTTTAAGGAAATCTGGTATATTATCTCAAACGATGGCCATATGAAACCGCAACACAACAGTCCCGGGCGTGCGCTGGCGCAATATGGCGAGTATATGGGCCTGGGCTTGGAGTTCGCGGGCAGCCTGCTGGTGTTCATTCTCATCGGGCGATATCTGGACGGCCGTTACGGCTGCGAGCCATGGCTTACTCTGGCGGGTTGTGTGATGGGGTTCGTGGCCGGGTTCTACAATCTGTTCAAAACTCTCTCGAAACTGTCAGACCGGAAGCGCAGCAAGGATAAGGGTGAGGGTTGAACGAATCTCCTGTCGTTGCCGGGCATGGTTTCCCGCTCTGGTCTTCGGTTCTTATCGTCACGCTGGTCGCAGCTTTTTTACTGTTGCCCGGGCTGCCGGACGCCTGGCGCGTCCCGTCGGCCGCGGGCCTCGTTATCAGCGGGATGATTTCGGTTTCCGGCTATTACATAATGCGCCGTGCGGCGCACGCCCCCACCCGGACTTTTCTCCGTCTGGTCCTGGGCGGGATCCTGGGACGCCTGTTCGGCGGCCTGGGCGCCGTGACTGCGGCAATCGCCTGGCTGAAACTCGAGGCGCTGCCGCTGACTGTGGCCTGTCTTGGAAGCTATGCAGTACTTTCCATATTCGAGTATCGGGCACTCTTCAGGCACTTAACCGCTAAAGACCGAACCTGACCATGATACATTTGCTGAATGCGGCCGTCGAGACAGCGGCCCACGGGGCGGCCGAGGCCGCCGAGCACGGCGGCGGCGGAGCTCAAGACGCCGGCGAGATCATGCAGCACCTGATCGCACACGTTTATGACCATCCGGTGATCACCATCCCCTGGAAACCTTTCGGCGTCGACATCTCGATCACCAAGCTCACCCTCATGATGTGGATCTCCGCCGCGCTGATCTTCATCATCTTCCGCGCCCTGGCGGTCAAACAGCGCACGAGCGGTGCGCGCGGGCGGTTCGTTAATTTCTTCGAGCCGTTTGTAATTTATGTGCGCGATGAGATGGTATATCCGCTGATGGGCAACGTGCGCGGCAAGCGCTACCTGCCGCTGTTTCTGACCCAGTTCTTCTTCCTGCTGTTCTGCAACCTGATCGGTATGGTCCCCTGGATGGCCACTCCCACCGGCAACATGGCGGTCTGTGCGGCCATGTCGTTCACCACGCTGTTTACGATTTTCGTGATGGGAATGATGGAACAGGGCGTGTTCAAGTTCTGGAAACATCTGGTGCCCTCCGGGATGCCGGTGCTGCTGCTTCCTATCCTTTTTGTCATCGAGTTTGTCGGCATCTTCATCAAGTGTTTCGCCCTGACCATCCGACTTTTTGCCAACATGACCTCGGGCCATATCGTTATCCTCACTTTCCTCGGCCTGATCTTCATCTTCCAGAGCTATGTAGTGGCGGTCCCCTCGGTGGGGTTTGCGCTGTTCATCTACATGCTGGAGTTGTTCGTCGCTTTTCTGCAGGCGTTCGTGTTCGTGATGCTTTCGATAATTTTCATCAACATGGCAATACACCCGGAACACTGAGTTTCACCGGGAATGAGCTGAATAACCTAACACCTTAAGTACTGGCAAACGGCAGTTCAAACACCAAGGAGGATTCAGATGTCGGGATTGATAGCTCATCTCGCGGCCGGCCTGGGCGCCGGTCTGGCTGTGATCGGTGCGGGTTACGGTATCGGTCGTCTGGCTCAGGGTGCTCTCGAGGGCATGGCCCGTCAGCCTGAGGCCGGTGGCGATATCCGTACGGCGATGATTATCGCCGCGGCGCTGATCGAAGGTATCGCCTTCTTCGCGCTGGTTATCTGCATCCTTCTGGCTTTCAAGGCCTAAATTTTCCGATTCAAGGAGTCGAAGGGACGGTTGGCTTATGGCTCAAACTGGTCTTCTCGACATAAATCCCGGTCTGATCTTCTGGACCCTCGTCACGTTCGTCGTGCTCATGATCATCCTCAAGAAATTCGTCTGGGGACCGATCCTGGATGCGGTCGACCGTCGGGAAACCTCTCTGCGTGAGATGTTCGAAAATGCCGAGAAAGCCCGTCAGGAAGCCGACATCCTGCTCAAGGAGCATCAGGCGCAGCTGGCTAAAGCCCGTGACGAGGTCAACCGGATCCTGGAAGAGGGCAAAGCCCGCGCCGGAAAGAACGCCGACGAGATAATGAACAAGGCGCGTTCCGAGGCGCAGCAATTTATCGAGCGGGCCAAGGTCGAAATCTCACAGGAACGGGAGAAGGCGGTCGACGAGATCAAGCAGCAGGTGGTCAGGATCAGCCTGGACGCCGCCGAGCATCTTATCGAAAAAAGCCTCTCCGATGCGGAACATCGGGGTTTCATCGAGCAAGCAATCTCCGATATTGACGCCAGGATAAAATGACAAATTCAGTCGCTGCAAAAGAATACGCCAAGGCGTTGTTCCTCCTGGCCCAGCGCACAGACAGGGTCGAGGTGATCGCCGGCGATTTCGAGGCCTTCATCAGCATCCTGGAGGCGGACCCGAAGCTCAGGCTGTTTCTTCTTGCGCCGCAGATCAGCGCCGAGAAGAAAAGCCAGGTCTTCCGGGAAGCTCTTGGAGGAAAGGTGGATGAAAATTTCCTCCGTTTCCTGCTGGTGGTGATCGAGAAACGCCGGCATGACATTCTGGAGGGAATCAGCGAGGCGTACCACGAGGAACTCAACCGCTACTATGACCGTGTGGAAGTCTCGGCGGCCACGGCGGTGGAGATGACCGAAAGTGAGAGTAGCGCACTTTCGGCCAAACTGGCCGGACGCCTGGGCAAAAAAATCGTGCTCAGGACCAAAGTCGTTCCGCGTCTCCTGGGCGGGCTGGTCTGCCGGATCGGGGATGTGGTTTACGACGGTAGCCTGCGTCGGCGTATGGACCGTCTATACCACCAGATGATGAAAGCGCAATAGCAAGTCTAAGGAGTCGGACTGTTATGAAGAAAATACAATCCGAAGAGATCAGTGCCATCCTTCTGCGCGAGATCGAGAACTTCGACAAGGAACTCGATGTCGAGGAAGTCGGCACTGTCCTCGAGGTGGGCGACGGGATAGCCCGCGTGTACGGCCTGAGCCGTTGCATGGCAGGCGAGATGCTCGATTTCGGCAACGACATCTACGGCCTGGCCCTGAACCTCGAGGAGAACAACATCGGCGTGGTCATCCTGGGCGATTATGTGCATATCCGCGAGGGAGACCAGGTCAAACTCACCGGCCGGGTGCTGGAAGTGCCGACCGGCAAGGCCCTGATCGGCCGGGTGGTCAACCCGCTGGGGCAGCCTTTGGACGGCAAGGGCCCGATCGTGACTGATCGTTCCCGCCTGGTAGAGTTCCGCGCCCCCGGCGTGGTCTACCGTCAGCCGGTCAAGCAGCCGCTCCAGACCGGAGTCAAGGCAGTGGACTCGATGATCCCGATCGGCCGTGGTCAGCGCGAGCTGATTATCGGCGACCGCGGCACCGGCAAGACCGCCATCGCGGTGGATGCGATCATCAACCAGAAAGGCCTGGGCGTTATCTGCGTCTATGTGGCCATCGGACAGAAATCCTCCAGCGTGGCCGCGGTGGTCGAGCGTCTGCGCGAGAACGGGGCGATGGATTACACCATCGTGGTCTCGGCTTCGGCCAGCGACCCGGCCCCGTTGCAGTACATCGCCCCCTATGCCGGGGCGGCGATGGCCGAGGAGTTCATGTACGACAAGGAAAAGCGCTACGAGATACACGACACGCTCTGCATCTATGACGATCTGTCGAAGCAGGCCACGGCCTATCGCCAGCTCAGTCTGCTGCTGCGCCGTCCGCCCGGACGCGAGGCGTACCCCGGCGACGTGTTCTACCTGCACAGCCGTCTGCTTGAGCGCGCAGCCAAACTGAGCGATGAGATGGGCGGCGGCAGCATGACCGCCTTGCCTATCATCGAAACCCAGGCTGGCGACGTGTCGGCCTACATTCCGACCAACGTGATCTCGATCACCGACGGCCAGATATATCTGGAGCCGAACCTGTTCTTCTCGGGCGTGCGGCCCGCGATCAACGTCGGTATCTCGGTCAGCCGCGTCGGCGGCAACGCCCAGATCAAGGCGATGAAGAAAGTCGCCGGCAGCCTGCGTATCGACCTGGCCCAATATCGTGAGTTGGAAGCTTTCGCTCAGTTCGGCTCGGACCTGGACAAGTCTACGCAGCGCCAGTTAGCTCGTGGCGAGCGCTTGGTGGAAATCCTGAAGCAGCCGCAGTACCGCCCGATGCCGGTCCAAGAGCAGGTGGTGCTTATCTACGCCGCCACCAAGGGCATGCTGGACGTGCTGCCGGTGGACTCGTTGTTCCGTTTCGAGCAGGAGTTCCTCGAAGCCATGCGCACGCGCCATGCTGATCTGTTAGAGCGCGTAGCCAAGGAGAAAGACCTGCCCGAGGACCTGAGCAAGACGTTGGACAAGGTGATCGGCGAGTTCGTGGAACAGTTCGGCAAGACCCTTTGAGGCTCTCTGCCGCTACTGACTGATGCAGTTTCGCCCTCCGGCTGACCGTGCTGGGATGTATTCCAGTACCCGGCGGAGGAAAAGCCGCGGGCGCCGCGCAGGTGACCCGTCGGTTGACAGACAACGAGACCTTTCTGTGACGCTATGGCAAAAGCACGCGAGATAAAAAAGCGGATCAACGCGGTCCGGACGACGCGCAAGATCACGCGCACAATGGAGATGGTCTCCACCTCCAAGCTCAAGCGTTTCCAGGACATGGCCGTTGCCTCGCGCCCTTACTCCGAGGCGCTGGGTGAGGTCTTGAAAGCCCTGAGGAGCTCGCCCGCAGCCAAGTCGCACCCGCTCATAGTGGAGCGGACGCCGCTCAAGCGGGTGGGTCTGGTGGCCCTGACCTCCAACCGTGGCCTGTGCGGCGCATTCAACAACAGCATTGCGCGCCTGACCCTGGAAAAGTGCAAGGAATACAAGTCCAAGGGCATCGAGGTGGACCTGTTCCTGCTGGGCAAGAAAGGCAACGCTTTCTTCCGTCACCGGAACTTCCCGGCCGCCTATTCCAATATCAGCCTTACCGATGAATTCACTTCGGAAGGCTGCGTGGAGTTCGCCCGCCTGTTGATGCAGAAATTCGTGTCCGGTGAGATTGACCAGGTGGAGGTTGCCTACAGCCGCTTTGTCTCGGCCGGCTCGCAGAGCATCCGTCTGGAGCGCCTTCTGCCGCTGGCCGCTCCGGCCGGCTCGGAGCGCGAGGCCACGGAGACCGATTTCATCTTCGATCCCTCGGCGGACGAGATAGTGGAAGCTGTCCTGCCGCTGTCCCTGCGCAGCACGGTCTACCGGATGGTGGTGGAAAACATCGCCAGCGAGCACGCCGCAAGGCGCAACGCGATGAAGCTGGCCACGGACAATGCGGATGAGATGATCACATTCCTCACCCGCAGCTTTAACCGCGAGCGTCAGTCGCAGATTACGCAGGAGTTGACCGAGATCATCGGCGGCTCCAACGCAATCGCCTGAGCCGCACCCAGAGTCGAAATAAAATGTCGGGAGTCACTCTATCCGCTTGAAGTGAGGCCGCCCCATGAACACGGGAAAAGTGGTACAGGTAATCGGTCCGGTTATCGATGTCGAGTTCGACCCCGACAAGGTGCCGGACATTTTCACCGCCCTGGTGCTTGAAGACAAGTCGGGCAAGGAGACCATCCGCCTTGTGGCGGAGGTCCAGCAGCAGCTGGGCCGCAACATGGTCCGCGCAGTGGGCATGAGCACCACCGACGGCGTAGTGCGCGGGATGGAAGTCATAGACACCGGCCAGCCGATCACGGTGCCGGTGGGACGGGAATGCCTGGGCCGTCTGTTCAACGTGCTGGGTGAGACGATCGACCGCAAAGGTCCGGTCAAGACCGAGAAGCAATACTCGATCCACCGCGATCCGCCCAAGTTTGTCAGCCTGCGTCCGAACACCGAGCTGTTCGAGACCGGGATCAAGGTGATCGACCTGCTCGAACCCTACGTCAAAGGCGGAAAGATCGGCCTGTTCGGCGGCGCCGGCGTGGGCAAGACAGTGGTCATCATGGAGCTGATCAACAACATCGCCAAGCAGCACGGCGGCTTTTCGGTGTTCGCCGGTGTGGGTGAGAGCACCCGCGAGGGCAACGATCTTTACCTGGAAATGCAGGAGTCGGGGGTTAACGACAAGAC
>CAYLSM010000147.1:0-11155 GCA_964386505.1 uncultured Gemmatimonadales bacterium | reverse complement strand
TACGCGGCGGCGTTCGATGAGCGGATCGCCGTGGTGACCGCCTCAGAGCCAGGCCTCGGCCTTCACGCCTCGGATTTCGAACACTTTTTCTACCTGGACGCCTCGGTCCGCGGCTGGGACAAAGCCACCGAACACCATGAACTGCTGGCCCTGATCGCCCCGCGCCCGTTCCTGCTTATCGCGGGCAATGAGGCGGATAAGGATGAGAGCGTGTACCTGATCAACGCCGCGCGCGAGGTCTACTCCCTGTACGGCAAGCCCCGCTATATCGGTTTCTTCAACCATGCGGCCGGACATACCCCCCCTCCCGAGGCGGTGGGCCTTGGAATGGAGTGGCTGAGGCATTTTCTGGAAAAATAGGCCTGAAACGAAAAGGGGGCGGGTTGCGAACCCACCCCCTTTTTAATACCCGCTGGAACCACTGATTACACGGATCAATGCGGCGGTTTTGAAAACAATATTTTTACAGGGGCACAACGCTCCGCAGCCGATAATAAAACCCACACCCTCAGTTCTCCCCCGCCTTCCAGTCCAGCACCTTAATTTTCAGGTTCCCGATCAGGGGCAGTATCTCCACCTGGCGCTCCATCTCGCCCGCGATCAGGCGCAGGTGCGCGGCATCCGCCGGGAGCTGGTTGAATACCGGGTCGACCGCCACCCAGGCGTGGCCCAGACAGCTCTCGCACCAGGCGTGGTAATAGAACGCACCGTCCAGGTAGATCAGGCCCATCGCTATTCGCGTGGGCACCCCGGCCGCGCGGGCCAGCGAGGCAAACAGCACCGCGAACTCGTTGCAGTCGCCTTTGCGGCTCTCCAGCACCTCCAGGGTGTTGGGCAGGCTGAAAGTCGGGCTGGCCGTGACATTGCGCTGCATCCAGGCCAGGAGGGAACGCAGGCGATCCACCGGAGCGGCCGTAGTGTTGCAGACCGAGGGCAGCAGGGCTTTAACCTTGGGGTGGTCGCTGAGGATGAACTCAGAGGGCGCGAGCCAGGATTGTTCCGTTTCCGCGCTCAAGGTGTCCGGCGTGGCTCCACTGGCCGGGTTGACCGTGATTGTCACCCGGGTCCCCACGGCTTTCTGCGGGCCGCTGTCCAGGTCCAGGCTGTCGCAATCCAGGCCGTCAAGCTCCAGGCTCAAACTGGTGAGCTGCCGCGGGGTGGGTATCTCGCGGTCCGGGGTGACCGCCACCAGTCGCTGGATATCCGGCCGCACCGAGGTGCCGACATTCGCCAGGGCCCGGGCTGAGTCCTCCCGCTCCACCTGGTAGCCCATACCGCTTCGCTCGCGCAGGAGCTGCCCCTGGTCATCCAGCCAGGAGTCCACCCGCACTCCGCCCAGGTCCTGGTGGATACGCCAGGCCGTCACCTCTCCCTCACCCCAGACAATCGGCTCGCGCCCGGCCACCTCGGCCTCCAGTTCCTGGGCCGCCAGGGAGGAGGGATCGAACACCACCGCGCTGAACTTGCGTCCGGCCGCCACCGCCTCCCGCGCAAACAGCAGCCCCACAGTGCTGGGAAGTTGGGGCAGGCCGGAAAAGGATAACGTGTCGCCCCGGGTCTCTCCGCCCATCTCCACGGTGAGCAGAAGGCAGGTGTCCTGCGCCTGACCCTCCACTCTGAAGTGGGTCTCGCGCCCGCTCAGGCTGAACGTGAAATGTTTCAGCTCCAGGCTGTCTCCGCTCAGCGAGAGCATGCGGGTCTCGACCGACTCGGGCTTGCCCAGCATGGAGAACTCCAGCCGGCTGATATCCTGCACCACGATCCCGCTGTCGGCGCGGCTGACCACAGTGTGCGACCAGCCTATTTTCTGGCCCTTGAGATAGATGCCGTACCAGGAGTTTTCCACCGTGGCAGCCACGGCCCGCGCAGTCCCGGTCAGACAGAGATTCAGAAGCAATATGGCAATGAACAGACCGGACTTGATTTTCCCCGCATCATCCACCAATGTGTTATTCCTTTCATATCAACATGGCAATTTTGCTTTTCCTGCTATCTGACATTCTCTATCGAGCCTGAGCCCCTGTGATACACCCGTATGGTGCGGCTCTCGAACGGCCCCAGGTCAAACGAGATTTTCCCGCCGCTCAGGCGCAGGTCCGCGCCCGGCTCCTCCAGGGGTGATGACACACAAGCCCGCACCGCGCCCGGCGGCAGGCTGATCTCGGCCCGGCAGGGACGTCCCGTTGACTCGTAGCAGCGCAGCACGAACCCGTCGCCGTCCTCGGCCGCCTTGAACGCGCTCAGCACCACCTGCGAGGGCATGACCGAGAGGAACCCGTCCTGGTCTCCAGGCAAACGGCCGGGGTGGTTCACTCCCCGGTAAAACATGAACGGCGTGCAGTATTCCGCGGCGAGCTGCACTGTGGCCGCCTCGCGCCAGCCGCCCGCATGCGGATAGATGGCATAGCATATCTCGTGCGAGCCACGGTCCGCGCCCGGGTCGGGCCATATCGGCGACTTGAGCAGGGTCAGGCGCAGGCGGCCGCCCTCGGTGTCGTAGCCGTATTTGGAGCGGCTGAGCAGGCTCACCCCGTATGCGCTCTCGCTCAGGTCGGCCCAGCGCAGGCCAGGCACCTCGAAACGCGCCCGGTCCCAGGAGTTGACGCGCGTGGTGGGCCGGGCAATGGCCGCGCCGGGGGTCTCGTAGAACGCGCTGTCGGCTTTCACGTTCAGCTCCCAGGCCGCTTTGGCCAGCACCTGGTCCTCCCACCACTCGATCCGGCAGCGCACCTCCACCAGCGGCTCATCCCGGTACAGGCTGATCTCGGTGCTGAAAAAGGAGGACGGGAAACTGGTGGCCAGCGGGCGGCGAGGCTTGGTGGGCCCGAGGAAACTGCGCTGGATTCGCACCGTGGCCCGCACTGGCCCGCGTTCGGTCACCTCGATCTTGTCGGCATTTTTCAGATCCCAGCTCCGGCCGGTGTAGCCGATATTCCAGGCATCCCACTGCGCCGGACGGTCCTCGAAAAGCTGGATCAGGTTGCCGCGTCCACCCCTGGACAGAACCTCGCGGCGGGCGCGCTTGTCGTACAGACGGGTGACATTGCCGCTCGACGGGTCTATCTCCACGCGCAACAGACTGTTCTCGATGGCCCGTTCGCTCACGCTCAAGCCGGACGGGTCGCTCCCGGCAGCCCGTCGCTCAGGCAGCGTGCGCCGCAGGCGATAGACCTTGTAGCCAGTGGCCGGAATGCCGGTCGCCCGGAAAATCAGCCGGGCCGTGAGACTGTCATCCTCTGTCACCTGGCAGTGGACCTCAGCGCCATCCGGCCCGTAAAGGCGCACCCCGCGCAGCACCGCGCTCGGGGCGGTGTACTGAGCCACCGAACTGCGCGGCCAGGCGAGGCTGTTGAATACGAGCAGAGGCTCGCCCTCCGGTCCCTGGGCGGTGTTCGCCGCCGCGCCGAGTCCGGAAAGCGCCAGCTCCGAGGCATGCTCGCTCAGCGCCGCCGCCCGCTCGAACCCGGCCGCGGCATCCGTGTAGACCGCCGCGATCCCGCTGCCGGGAAGGATATCGTGCATCTGGTTGAAAAGCACTTTTTTCCAGGCCTCGGTCAGCGGCGCGGACTGGTAAGAGGTCCCTGTAAGAAGGGCATCCAGAGCGCAGACCGTCTCCGCGCTGGCGAGAGAACTTTCCAGGCGACGGTTGTACTCTTTCATTTTCGCCTGGCTGGTGTAGGTGCCGCGGTGGTATTCCAGATAAAGCTCGCTGTTCCACTCGGGCAGGCGCGCCAGCACTGAGTCGGGCAGGGCGGCCAGGTACTTGTCCATGCGCCCGAACTCCACGCGCGGGAAAAGTGGCAGGCTGCGCAAGTGGACCGCCCGCTGCAACATATCCTCATCCGGTCCGCCGCCGTGGTCGCCGTAGCCGATCAACACCGCCATGTTCCTCAGGCCCGTGCTGGCCTCGAACTGGCGGAGGTCATCCAGCATCTGCTGCGGATCGACCACATTCGTGTAGCCGCTGTAGGGCATGTAGACCAGAATGCGGCTGTTGTCCGGCCCGCGCCACCAGAACAGGTGGTAGGGGAAAATGTTGGTGTCGTTCCAGAGGAGTTTCTGGGTCACGAATGCACCGATCCCGCAACGGCTGAAAAACTGGGGCATGTTCCAGTTGTAGCCGAACGAGTCCGGGTTCCAGCCCAGCTTGATATCCTGGCCGAAATGCTCTTTGAAATATGCCTTGGCGTACAGTATCTGACGCATCCAGCTTTCCGGGCCGATCAGGTTGCAGTCCGGCTCCACCCACATCCCGCCGGCGATCTCCCAGCGTCCCTCGGCCACTCTTTTGCGGATACGCTCGAACGTGGCGGGATAATACTGCCGCATCCACTCATAGAGCTGGGCCTGGCTCTGGGTGAAAGTCAGGTCCGGGTAGATGTCCATCAGGCCGAGCACGCTCTCGAACGTGTCGTGGGCCGCCTCCACGGTTTCACGCCAGCGCCAGAGCCATGCCAGGTCGATATGGGCGTTGGAGACCAGCCGCAGGGTGAACGAGCGCATGTAGGCGGTAAGCTGCGGCGTAGCGGCCAGCGCCGTGTCCACCGAGCGGATGAAAACGTCGGGCTGTCCCTTGTCCACCGCAGAGTGGTCCACCCGGGCCAGGGCCGCCTCCAGCTCGTTCAGCAGCGCGACCCGTTGTGCCGTTCTGGTGGCGGACAGGTCGGTGCCGGGGTCGGTCTCAAGCTGCATGGCCCGCTGGTGGGTGTCGCCGCTCAGCAGACGGTAGGCCGAGAAGAGCTGCACCCGCAGGTCGCGGGCCTTTTCCACCGCCGCCTCCCAGCCGGGCAGAGCAAGACTGGCCTCGCGGAAAGTGACTTTCTGGTGCCGGGAGCTCAGGCGCAGCGCGACCAGGTACTCCCGTCCCGGCTCGGCCGAGGTGGACAGGATGACCTTGTTCTCCCCAGCTTTCAACCGACCCGCCGGCTTGCCATCTACATACAGGCTCCCCTCCGAAAGCACGGTCAGGTTAAGCTCTACCTTGCATCCCTTGACAGCCTGCAGGGCGATCCGCTCCGGCAGCCTGAAACGCGCCCGGAACCAGCATATCTCCGTATCCAGAACCGGCTGGTAGTTGAATTTTTCCCAGCCGCTGTCATCGTAACCCGGAGCCTCGGCCCCGGCCGAATCGGCCTTGGAGGCCCGCCAGCCCTGCACGGGCGGGAATTCGATCTGCGCTGCCAGTTGGAACGTGGCCCCGAGGTTCCGCTGGGCGGAAAGCGGCCCGGGAGTGAGACCGAGAGCGAGAACAAGGCTGGCCGCGGTCAGGAATGCCAGGCTGTGATGCGTGGGGCGGGTTATTCCGAACGAGTGTCTCATGGCCGGGTCCGGTCCAGGGTGGGGGCAGAAACCAGGAAAGCCGGACGAGCCTGGCTCGTTCCGGCTTTCCAATATTGATACTCCCGTCGCGGCGGATTGTCAACCCGCATCCGCGGGGCGGCGCGCCCGTTCAGAAAATCAGGTACGGGATGGCCTGCAACGCCAGCAGAAGGACCGCGAACAGGCGCAGGTCGCGCAGGACCTTGAAACGCGTCTCCCCGGACCCCGGAAGCTGCGGTCCAAGACTCCACGCCCAGACCGCCAGGCCGGCCAGAAGGCCGAGGAACAGGATACGCACCACGCCCAGCGGGATTGAGGCCATAACAGACAGAATCCAGTCCGCCAGGGGAAGAAGCCGCTCACCGAGCCACTGCCTAATCGCCAGAAGACTATCGATCAACGGCTGCAGAAGTTTACCCACAATCTCTTTCATCCGACTCTCGATCCTTTGTTCAAGATTGCTGAGTGACAGACGAGTAGATCAGGCCTTTCAGCTTCTCCTCCGGCTCGGGTGCGGTGAACAGACTCACCACCACCGTGGTCACCAGGCCCACCAGGAACGCCCACCAGGCGATATACAGGAAAGGCTCCTTTGAGGTGAACACGATGTCCTTGACCCAGAACAAAGTGCTGCTCGTTGCCACGCCCAGGAGCAGCCCGGTGATCGCCCCCTTGGCGTTGGCGCGCCGCCAGAGCAGCCCCAGCACGATTATCGACAGCAGCGGGCCCTGGAAGATGCTGAGCATGGTCTGCATGTAGCCGAAAATGCTGGGAAACAGGTTAGTGATCGGGGCCAGGAAAATGCCGATGACCACGAACACGGCGGTAAGGGTCTTGCCCACAAGCATGTAGTGCCGGTTGGAGGCGTCCGGCTTGATGAATTTCTGGTAGATGTCCTTGGTCCAGAGCGTGGCCGCGCTGTTGAGGTAGCTGTCCACGCTGGAAAGGAGCGCCGCCAGGAACGCGGCGAACACCAGGCCGGTCAGACCCGGGGGCAACAGGTCTCGGATAAGGGTCGGGTAGATGTCATCACCCTTGGCCAGGCCCGGATGAAGCGCCACCCCGGCCAGGCCCGGCGCGGCCAGGATCACCGGGATGAACAGCTTGAGGAACGCCCCCCAGAGCACGCTTTTCTTGGCCTCGTACTCGCTACGGGCGGCCAGGTTTCGTTGCACGATGGCCTGGTTGCCCAGCCAGTAGGCCGGCGAGAGCACCAGGGTCAGGCCGAAAATCACTCCGGCCCAGCCGAACGGCGAGGGGCTGTCCGCCGGAGCGATCAGTTTGAAATGGTGCTCAAACTGCGGCCCCATGGCGTGCACGGTCTGGGTCAGGCCGCTCCACCCGCCGGTCTTGAACATGGCGATGCCCAGTATGATGCTGCTGCCGAAAAAGAGCACCACGCACTGGATCGAATCCAGAAACACCACCGCGCTCAGGCCGCCGAAGAAGGTGTAGATGCCCACCACCACGGCGATCACCACCACCGAGAACATCACCGGCCAACCGAACAGGATGTTGATTGTCTGGCCCGCGGTCCAGAAAAAGATGCCCAGCATGAACAGGAAAAACACGCCCCAGAGGAACGCCACCAGCGAGCGCACGAACTGGTTGTAGCGCCGCCCCAGGAATTCCGGCACCGTGTAGACCTTGGAGCGCCAGTAGTAGGGGATGAAAATGAACGCCGCCACAATCATGGCCGGGATACAGCCGATCCAGTCGAAATTGGCCACGGCGATGCCGTAGGTGTAGGCCAGGCCGGCCACTCCCACCAGCTCCAGCGCGCCGATGTCCGAAACCACCATCGACATCCCGATAGCCCACCAGGGAAGGTTGCGGCCGCCGAGGAAAAAGTCCTCGTCGTTCTTGATGAAGCGGCCGATCCAGGAGCCGAGGAAAGTGATGCCGATCATGTAGACGATGATGATGCCCACATCAATCGGTGCGATCCTGCTTAATCCGGTTCCCACGAAAGCTCCTCTCGTTTGGCGCTGGAGGTGTTCTGGAAGTGAGTTATGAATCCACAAAGTAGGCCGTTACTCTGGGAGGGTCAAGACTTTTTCCCCGTCCGGCAAGATATTCCTTTATTCCTGGAACACACAGTTGTAAGTTCCGGTCAATCATATGCGAAAGGCCGTCTGAGGCGCTCCGGCCACATCCACCAGTTTCTGCATCCAACCGACAAAAAGGCTGTCGCGATGGAGACAACCCCGCTTGTCATCAAGCCGCACCACTGCCTGGACATTATCCGCGATTTCGGAGCCGGGCGCGAACATACCCCCCATCCTTACGGCCACGCCGTACACCTGGCCGCCGAACGCCTTCGCCGCGACCCGCATACGCTGCTGCGCCTGACCTCGGGGGCCGATTTCATCTGCGCTCCCTGCAGCTTACTTCTGGACGGGCGTTGCACGGACAGCACCGACACCCCGGGACGGGTGGTGCGCAAGGGCGCCTACAACCGTCTGATCGACCGCCGCCTGTTCAAACGGTTCGGGTTGTCCGAGGGCTGTGTCCTGCGTGCGGATGTATACTGCCGTATCGCCTTGGAACGCCTGGGAGACATACGGGAGATTTACCGGGAGGAGAAAAAAGAAAAGACCGCCTGGCGCGAGGAAAATCTGTTGCGCGGCTTGCGGTCTTTTCTCGAAAACTGTCCCTGAAGCGGACCCTTTCCAGCAAATCAATCCGGGAAATCGGGCGGCAGGGTCTTGGTTGCGCTGTACTGCTCCCAGAGTTTGCGCGCCTGCTGGTCATCCGCGTGACGGGCGACCCAGCGGCTCAGGATAGCCTGGGCCATCAGCTTCTGGTCCGTGGCGTCATACAGGCGCACCAGCTTGGTGAACCCGAGCTGGAAATCCGGGTCCACTTTCACTGCCTCGACCAGCATATCGGCAGCTGCGGTGGTGTCCGCCCGGTCGAGGGCCATCTTGGCCAGACCCGTCCATTTCAGCGCATCCGCCGGATGGTCCTTGAAATATTCGGTGGTGAACTGCTTGGCCACGTCATACTGTCTCTCACGGGCGAACCAGGAGGCAAACATGAACAGGCGATCCTTGTATTCAGGATCGAAGAACTCGGTCTGCCGGAAATTGAGCGCCGCCTGCTCCTTATTGTTCCGCATCAGGAAAGCATCCGCCAGCATCGAATACACCCGTGCGACACCGAACAGCGTGTTCATCTGTTCCTTACGGCTTGCCGGGATATCCTTGACCGTGGTGTGATAACGGTAGTCCAGCCACAGAAGGTGTGAACTGTAGTTGATGTCGATCACGATTTTATCCGCGCCGGTCCAGAAATAGCTGCTGTCCGGCCCCAGGAGCGGGTCCTGGTCCAGTAGCTGGACCGCCAGGCCGCGCCGGACCAGAAAGCGGTCGAATCCGGCCATGTTCTCGATCCCCAGGCTTCCCGAAAAATAGAGCGGACGGTTTGTAACGTTGGCCCGCACGATATCGATCACAGCCAGGTCACGAATCAGCAGCAGGGTGCCCTGGGGGAAACGCAGCTCCAGCTTTCCGGCCTTGAAATCGTAAGGTTCGGCCAGACGCGCCGGGCGCAGGCTCTCAACCTGCTGGTCCGTGTAATTGCGGGCCACCGGGGGCGACACCTTGCCCAGGCTTTTTATGTATGCCGGGTCGACCAGGTAGTTGTAGTTGAGCACCGAGCGGCTGCTGTCGGAGTACAGGGCGTGCTTGACATACATAACCGGGTAGAACTCTTTATCGCTCGAGACAATCAGGATACCCTTGTCCTGGGTGCCGGCAAACATGTTTCTGGCGTAATCGAGGGTGACAAAATCCTTGGCCAGAGAGGTCCGGTGCCAGTTGAACCAGAGCGGCGAGACCAATAAAAGGCAAACCACGGTCAATTGCCCCGCACCCGGCAGCCAGCCAAGGTTCCGTTCCGTGAACTCGGACCGCCGCACCAGCCAGCTCAGCAGACGGGTGCAGTCGTCTTTCAGCCAGGCCAGCCCCAGCATAGCCCAGACACCATAGAACAGGTAGCTGATCAAAATACGGCTGTTCAGGTCTCCCAGGTCACGGGCCACGCTTCCGCCCGCCTCGCCCATAGTCTGATGCGGCCCCGGCTTGGGGTTGATCAGCCAGAGCTGGATCAGCACGACTGACAGCAGAAGCGCGAACGACCAGAAAAAGAGCCGCTTCCGCGCCAGGAACATCCGTATCAGGCTATAGAGGAAAAGCCCGAGCAGCAACAGGGCCACACTCCAGTGCGGGGCCTGGGCGGCAAAGCCGCCGGCAAGCAGAGGAAGCTGCGTCGAGAATAAACCGGCGGCGCGCGGCAGCGAATGACGCAGGGGGTCAAGGCCGTAGAAATAGACCCAGAAACGGCGGCTGAAAAGGTCGATGGGCTGGCCCAGGCCGGGGTCGATCACCGGACGCACAGCCAGGTAGATATAGAGACTCAGGCCGACCACGAACACGATCAGGGCGGGCACAAAGTTCGCCGCCAGCGCCTGGCGCACCCGGCCGTCCCAGCGCCAGAACGCCACCAGGGCCAGGATCGAGAAAGTCGGCACGAAGCTCTGGCTGAACGAAAGGCCCAGAAGACAGGCCCAGACGAGGATGCCGGTCGCAGCGGAAAGCGAGCCCTCCTGTATCCGTACCAGGATCCACAGGCTGAGCACGAGCAGCAAAACGTTGAAAATTTCGGGGCCGGCCTGGAGCGACGCCCCCCAGAGCGCTGGCAGACTGAACAGGAACAGGGTGGCGGCGGCGATAAACAGACGTTTGCCTCTTTCACCCAGGCGCGAGCCAGCCCCGCTTACGGCGGAGGCCCGGTCGAGCAGGCCGAATGTCAGGGCGGCGGCCCCGGCGCCGCTGAACACCGAGATCAGGTTCACCGCCGAGGCCGGCTCGAAGATGAAAGACGGTTTGGTGGAGATCAGGAAAACAAGCCGGGCCAGCAGGTTGAGAACCGGGGCCAGGAGCGTCATGCTCACATGGTAGAAAAACGAACAGACCAACAGGTAGAGCAGGTTTCCCGGGGCATCCGGCAATCCGGACATCAGGCTGTTCACCACCCAGGACGCCGATTCCTCGGAGGCGATCGAGGGGGCCATGCTGAAAAGGTACAGTACCAGAGTGCCGATAAACACCAGCCAGGAAAATTTGACTCTGCTCATCTTTGTCCCAGTCTCCTCGCGCCCCGCTGTTCCCCGCGCGCTTTTACGTTGTCTGCGCTCAGCCGTTCCACCCCGGTCCAGACCCGATCAGTCCCGGACCTGAGGCGAAGACCGCAATATAGTCCCAGCGTATCTCAGATCAAAACTTCTTCCCCGCACAATTCATCCGCGGCAGTCCCGGAAACGTGCCGCTATCTGCACCGCGCGCACTGTCGGCGCAACATCGTGCACCCGAAGCACAGCGGCCCCGTTCAGCACCGCCACAGTAACCGCGGCCAGGGTGCCCTCCAGCCTTTTTTCGCGGTCCTCTCCTCCGAGGAAAGACTTGCGCGAGGGCCCCACGAGCAACTGGCAGCCCAAGGTCCGGAATTCCCCCAGACATAGAATCAGCCGGTAGTTGTCCTCAGCCGACTTGCCAAAACCGATCCCCGGGTCGAGCACGATCCGCCCGCGCGGGATACCAGCCTGTTCCGCCGCAGCCAGGCGTTCGGCGAAAAACGCGCCGATCTCGCCCAGCAGGTCATCATAATGTGTATCTGTCTGCATGGTGCGCGGGGTGCCGCGCATGTGCATGGCCACCCAGGCGGCCCCGGTATCGGCCAGCACGGGCAGCATCCGTGGGTCCAGCCGTCCCGCGCCCACGTCGTTGACGATCTTCGCCCCGGCCTCGACCGCCCGGCGCGCCACGGAGGCTTT
>CAYLSM010000146.1:0-11200 GCA_964386505.1 uncultured Gemmatimonadales bacterium | reverse complement strand
CGCGGATACGCTGGCCCGATTCGAGCATGGACTCGAACACCCTGAACCCGCAGCCCTTGAACGCCGGGCTGAAATCGCGTATCTCGAGGTCGAACCTCAGGTCCGGCTTGTCGCAGCCGTACTTTTCCATCGCCTCGGTGTAGTCCATGCGACGGAACGGCGTGGGGATTTCCACGTCCATCGTCGCCTTGAAAATGTCCTTCAGCAGCCCCTCGGTCACGCGGATGATGTCATCCTCGGCGATGAACGACATCTCCACATCGATCTGGGTGAACTCTGGCTGACGGTCGGCGCGCAGGTCCTCATCCCGGAAACAGCGCGCGATCTGGTAGTAGCGGTCGAACCCGCTGACCATCAACAACTGTTTGTACAACTGCGGGCTCTGCGGAAGGGCGTAGAACTTGCCCGGGTGAAGGCGCGCCGGCACGATGAAATCGCGGGCGCCCTCGGGTGTGGGCTTGCAGAGCACCGGGGTCTCGATATCCAGGAAGCCCAGGCTGTCGAAATAGCGCCGCGCGGCCGAAACGGCGTGCGAGCGCACGATCAGGCAGCGCTGAAGCTCCTCGCGGCGAAGGTCCAGGTAGCGGTAGGTCAGGCGCAGGTCCTCGGAGACCGAGCCCTTGTCATCCAGGCGGAACGGGACGCTGTCGCTTTCGGAGAGTATCTCCAGGTGCGTGGCGCTTATCTCAATCGCCCCGGTGACCAGGGATTCGTTGACCGTGCCCTCGGGCCGCGGACGGACCACGCCCCGCACCTGCACCACGAACTCGCTGCGCAGCTTGTGCGCCAGCGAGTCGATGTCCTGCTCGTTACTCTTGCGGTCGAACACGATCTGGGTCACACCGTAGCGGTCGCGCATGTCGATGAACACGATCCCGCCGTGGTCGCGCCAACGGAAGACCCAGCCCACCAGGGTGACTTCGCGGCCTTTGTCCTCGAGACGCAGGTTGCCGCAGGTTTCGGTTCTATAGTGTGTCGAGTAGAATTTGGATTCCATTTGAGCTTTCAAGCCTCCTGCCCGATTCGAATTTATCCTGAAGGGAAATCGTATATTTTCAGTTTGCCCGCGCTGTTTCAACCGTCCTGGCCGGACCCGGACATGGCGCCTAAAGGGTCGGCAATGAGCACCGTCTGCTCCAGTACAGCCTGGGCGCCGCTGGCCAGGTCTTTCACCATGATCCGCCCGGCAGCCTGCTCGTTCTCGCCCAGGATAAGGGCGTGAGAAAGTTTCAGGTTATCCGCCTGGCGCATCTGGGCTTTCAGGCTGCGCGGCTCGGGGTCCAGCTCCACCCGCACGGAATTGCGAAGCTGCCGGGCCAGCCGGACGGCGGGCTCGAGCAGCGTATCCCCCAGGTAGACCAGGTAAAAGCCCGGCGTACGGGCCTCGGCCGCGGGCTGCGCGGCCAGTTGACTGTCCTGCGCCGCGGCCAGCAGCACGCGCTCCTCACCCAGCGAAAAGCCAATCGAGGGTGTGTCCGGGCCGCCGCACTCGGCGATCAGACGGTCGTACCGTCCGCCCCCGCCCAGGGCCACCGAGCTGCCCAGTTCGCCGTGATGATACTCGAAGGCGGTGCGGGTGTAATAGTCCAGGCCGCGCACCAGGCGCGGGTCCTTGACGAAATCGACTTTCAGCACGCCCAGCCAGCGCTGGACTGCCTCATAGTGGGCACGGCTTTCCGGGCTCAGGCTGTCCTCGATGGGCGGGATGCCCGCCGAAAGCTTCTGGCACGACTCCACCTTGCAGTCCAGCACGCGCAGGGGGTTCAGCTCCAGACGGGCCTGGCAGTCGGAGCAGAGTTCCTCCCGCCGCGCGCCGAAATAGCCTCGCAGCACCTCGCCGTAGGCGGCGCGGGTCTCGGCATCGCCCAGGCTGTTCAGGTGAAGGCTCAACCGGCTCACCCCGGCCGCGCGCAGTATGTCTCCCATCAGGGCGATCACCTCGGCGTCCACCAGGGGATTCAGGCTGCCCACCGCCTCACACCCGATCTGGTGGAACTGACGGTAGCGGCCTTTCTGCGGACGGTCATAGCGGAACATCGGGCCCAGATAGTAGAGTTTCTGCAGCGGCCGCTCGGTCCAGAGGCGGTTTTCGATCCAGGCGCGGATCACCGAGGCCGTACCCTCGGGACGCAGGGCGAACTCGCGCGCCTTGCGGTCGGTGAAAGTGTACATCTCTTTCTGCACGATGTCGGTCTGTTCGCCCACACTGCGCAGGAAAAGCTCTTTCTGCTCGAAGATCGGGGTGCGGATCTCGCGGTAGCCGTAATGCTCGAACACGGCGCGGGAGGCGGCCTCGAGCGCCTGCCAGGCCGCGCTGTCGGCCGGGAGAATATCCTGCGTGCCCCGGGGTGCGCTGTATTTCATGCAAAACCTCTTTGTACTTTCTCGGATTTATTCTCTATTCTGATTTGGGCATGGCATACCATGCCCCTGCACAAAAACAAATTTTCCGGGGAGACCAGGCGCGCAACCTCGCAAGTGCCGAATCACTGCCCGGGCGCGCCCGCGTTTGCGCCCGGGCGGACCCATGGGTCCGCCCCAACATCCATTTAACGACAACCCCGTGCGCTCACTCCGGGCCGGCGGCGGGTTTGCTCTCGACAGCCGCGCGCTCCCGGCTGAACAGGCTCTGGCCCTTGAGCGCCAACCAGGTCCAGGCGAAAACGAACGCTCCGGCCGTGTCGGCCGCCAGGTCCCAGACATCCGCCGTGCGGTGTGGGACAAAAATCTGGTGGAACTCGTCGCTCATTCCGTAGAGCACCGCCACGAGCAGGCAGAGCCAGTAGTTGCGGCGACGGCGCACCGTGCTCTGGTACGCGGCGCGAACCAGCAGTAGACCCAATACCCCGTACTCGATGAAATGGACCAGCTTGTCCTGGTGCCGGAACACCTTCAGACGCGACACCGGTATGGGCATGCTGCTCAAAGCGAATATCAAAAGGAGCCAGAGCACCGGCAGCAGCCAGGGAGCGATCCGCCGCAGCGGGCAGCTTTGAGGCCCTTTACTTGTCATCCACACCCCGATAAACGTTCAACAGCCGTTGTCTTTCCAGTCTCACGAAATCATCCAGGGCTTGTTCCCAGGGCCGCAGCGGTGCGAATCCGTCCCGTTCCAGGCATTCCGAGGCCAGGGCGCTGTTGGCCGGGCGGCGCACCCGGCTGGGAAACGCCGTGGCCTTGACCCGGCCCAGCTTGACCGTATCGATTCCCAAGCGGCCGAACAGCGCCGCGGTCAGCCCATAACGGCTGCAAGCACCTCCGCCCGCCACATGGTACAGCGGCCCCAGACTGCCGCGCAGCGCCATGTCGGCCAGAATGCGGCTCAGTTCCATGCTCCAGGTGGGGCTGCCGAACTCGTCCTCCACCACGCTCAACTCGGCGCGTCCGCGGGCGGCGCGCAGGATACGGGTGAGGAAATTCTGTCCGCCCGCGCCATAGAGCCAAGCCGTGCGCACCACGGTCAACCCGGGCAATTCGCGGCGGGCCAGGAGTTCGCCCTCCAGCTTGGTCTGCCCGTAGACCCCCAGCGGCCCGGTCTGGTCCGATTCCAGGTACGGCGACGTCTTGCTCCCGTCGAACACGAAATCGGTACCGATCAGGATCATTCCGGCATCAACTGCGGCGCAGGCGAAGGCCACATTGCGCGCACCGTCCGCATTCACTCGCCGGGCGAGTTCCGGCTCGCTCTCGGCCCGCTCGACATCGGTCCAGGCTGCGGCGTGGATCACAAGCTGCGGCTTTTCCTCCGCCAGCAGGGCGCACACCTGGCCCGGCTCCGTGATATCGGCCCGGTCGAGGTCCACTCCCACGGCTGTCAAGCCGCGCGCGGCCAGTTCCGGGAGAAGGTCATGCCCAAGCATCCCGGCCGCACCGGTAACGAGCACTTTCATTCGAGCGTCCCGTACATCTTCTCGTAAGACTCGCGGTAGGCCCCGGACTTGATCCGCTCCCACCAGCCGGAGTTGGCGCGATACCACTCCACAGTCCGGCGCAGACCCTCGGCGAACGGCACCTGCGGACTCCACCCCAGCTCGCGGGCGGCCTTGGAGGCATCGATGGCATAGCGGCGGTCGTGGCCCGGACGGTCGGGAACGAAACTGATCAGGCTCTCATCCCGGCCCAGGATACCCAGCAGGGTGCGCACCAGTTCCAGGTTGGTGAGCTGCGTCCCCCCGCCGATATTGTAGACCTCGCCCGCCTTCCCCTTGTGCAAGGCCAGGTCCAGGGCGCGGCAGTGGTCTTCAACGTGCAGCCAGTCGCGCACGTTGAGGCCGTCGCCATACACCGGGAGCTTCCTTCCCTCCAGGGCGTTGGTCATCATCAGCGGGATCAGCTTTTCCGGGAACTGGTAGGGGCCGTAGTTGTTGGAGCAGCGGGTGATCCGCGTATCCATCCCATAGGTGTGGCACCAGGCCCGCACCAGGTGGTCCGCGCCGGCCTTGCTCGCCGCGTAGGGACTGTTTGGCTGGATCGGGCTGCCCTCGGTGAAAAAGCCGCTCTCGCCCAGGCTGCCGTAGACCTCATCCGTACTGACCTGCAGGAACACCCCCACCCCAGCCTTGCGCGCAGCCTCCAGAAGGTTTAGCGTGCCGAGCACATTGGTCCGGGCGAACACCTGCGGCCCGGTGATCGAGCGGTCCACGTGGCTCTCTGCGGCGAAATTCACCACCGCGTCCGGGCGTATCTCGGCCAGCAGGCTTTCCAGCGGGGCGGCCTCGCGGATATCCAGGCGTACGAAACGGTGACGGTTGTCACCCTCCAGCGCGGCCAGGTTCTCCAGGTTGCCGGCGTAGGTCAGGCAGTCCAGGTTGATCAGGCTTAGCTGCGGGTAGCGCGCCAGCATATAGAGAACAAAATTGGAGCCGATGAAGCCGGCCCCTCCGGTGACCAGTAATTTCATGGTACAGCTTTCCGTTTATCTCAATAGAACTTGAGCGCCCAGTCGTAGGGCACTTCCGGGTCATCCCAGGCCAGGCGCAGCTCATCCGGGTGGCCGTATTCGTAGTGACGGTTGGGCAGGTTGACCACCAGCGCCTCTTTCTCGCCGATCCCTTTCCAGCCGTGCAGCACCATGGGCGGGATACGCACCAGCAGCGGGTTGTGCTCGCCGATGAAAAACTCCTGGACCTGACGGTAGGTGGGGCTGTCCGGGCGCCAGTCGCAGAGGGCCAGCTTGATAATCCCGTGCACCACGGCCACATGGTCGGTCTGATCGCTATGGTAATGCCAGGCCTTGACCACACCCGGAAAGACCGAGGTCATGTAGACCTGCCCGAAACGGTCGAACAGCGCATCGTCATCGCGCAGGATCTCCATCAGACGGCCACGCTCGTCCGGGATCACCTTCAGGGTTTTAGTCTCCACTCCTTCGATCATTTCGCTCTCCAGTCTGAGGCGGCCGCGGGCGGCTTTCTCAGGGGTTGTTCGCTCCGGTCTGGACAACCAGGTTGGTGGCGCGGTAGAGCGACTCGAACGTCCCGGCGTCGGTCCACCAGCCCTCCAGGACAGAGAAAGTCAGCTCTCCGCGCTCCAGGTAGGCATTGTTCACGTCCGTGATTTCCAGCTCGCCGCGCGACGAGGGCTTCAGAGTGCTGATAATCTCGAACACTCGGCTGTCGTAAAAATAAATACCCACCACAGCCAGGTTGGAGGGCGGGTCTTTCGGTTTCTCAATTATCCGCACCACGCGCCCGTCCTGCACCTCGGCCACGCCGAATCGGTCCGGGTCGTGGACCTCCTTGAGCAGTATCTTGCCGCCGCGCTCCTGGCGTTCGAAATCGGCCACCGCGGCGCAGATGTTCTTTTCGATTATGTTGTCGCCCAGGACTACCACCAGACGCTGCCCCTCGCAGAAATGACGGGCCAGGCCCAGAGCCTCGGCTATTCCACCCTCGCCCTCCTGGTAGGCATAGTTCAGACGGTCAAGGCCGAAAGCCTTGCCGTTGCCCAGCAGACGGAGGAAATCCCCGGCGTTGTTTCCGCCGGTCACCACCAGGATATCCCGCACCCCGGCGTTGACCAGGGCCTGGATCGGGTAGTAGATCATCGGCTTGTCGTAAACCGGCAGCAGATGCTTGTTGGTCACCTTTGTCAGCGGGTGCAGCCGCGTGCCGAGGCCTCCGGCCAGGATTACACCTTTCATGATCCCTTCCCGTTGTCAGGGTGCCGCGAGTCCGCTTCAGACTCCGATGTACTTAAAGCGCTGCCGGAGTCGCGGTTATCATCCGCTACGGCCTCTATCCCGGGACTAAACTCCAATAAAACAATTGTTTAATATAACAGATCAACGTTTATTTTCAAGGATAACCAACTCGCGAGCCCCGCGGGCCGGAGTCCTTTTCCCCCGGGCGTAGCCTCTTGACAGGTTGCCCCTGCCGCGGCATTGTATCGCAGACAGATACACTACCACACCGGGAGAAGTGATCCGTATGCGCAACGCAATGAAAAATCTTGCAAGAATCCTGCCCCTGGCTGTCTGCCTTGCGGCTGTCCCGCTGTCCGGCCAGAATGCGCCGGATTCGGTGGAGCTGCACTTGCAGCGCGCCGTTTTTCTGGAATATCCGGAAGTGTTCAATCTCTCCGGGGTGGCGATCGATTCCACCGGGCAGGTATTCTTTGCCGATGACCGCGGTCCAAACCCTCCCGACTGGCAGCCGGAGAACCCGGTCCTGTTGACCGTACGCCTGGACAGCCTTCTGCATGCCGGAGGCGGGGTGATCCGGCTGTCCCCGGTGGGACCATCAGGGGGAGTGTTCGATTTCGCCGCCCTGGCGCGGAAAGCCGCCAAAGTGAACAAGTACGACCTGGAGGGTCTTTGCCTGGCGCCGGGAGGGAAACTCTGGGCCGTGGATGAGCGAGACCGGCTGCTGCTGGGGTTCGACCCGGCCTCGGCTCAGATCGGGCTGGTGGCCGGGCCGGAGGTGCTGCTGCGCGGCCAGGAGGACCTTCTGGCAGGCGGCCTCAACACCGCGTTCGAGGGGGTTGCGTGCCTGGGCAACCGGCTTTTTATCGCCCACGAGATGCGGCCGGCCGTGATCCTGGTTTACCGGATGGACAAGGGCATGGAACTGGAAAGGAGAATCGAAAGCACGGGCAGCCCGGACCTGACCGACTTGTGCGTGGATGGGGGCGAGCTGTACGCGCTGGGCCGGATGAAAAGCGAAGTTTACAAGATTGACCCTGAAAGCGGAAACCTTCTGGCCGTGGCCTCGTTCAAGGCCTGCGCCGACAGCCTCAAGTACCGCTATGTGAATCAGCGGGAGGAATACCGCAACAGCGAGGGTTTGGGGTTGACCGATGGATTTGTGCTGGTGGCGCTGGACGGCAATTTCCAACCGCTGCTGCAGAGCATGGAACGCCGTCCGCTTCTGTTTATCTTCCCGCGGCCCCGGGGGTTCTGAGCCGCAGGCGGTCGCGGCTCAGTCCGCATCCCTGTAATCGAGCAGACAGGCGTTGAACTGCAGGAAATCTCCGGCCGGAGCCGGCGGGCTTATAAGGATCACCTCGACACAATGCACCTGGCGCGCCCGGCTGCGATGAGCGCGGAACGTGTTCTCGCTGATCCTCCGCGGCTCGGAGCTGGCAGAGCAACGGTGGCCCAGAATCTCCTGCTGACGGATGAAATTGCGCACCACCAGGGTCAGGATACCCTTGACCGTGCGTTCGTAGCGGTTGTGCTTGCGGTTGTCGATCTGAGCGGCGCCGCCGCCGTTGAGCGCGGCCTGGGCCATTTTTTCAAGCAGGGCCTCCGGGAGCAGCAGGACCGCCTCCAAGTCGGCCTGGCCGCGCAGACGCTGGCTGATCGCCACATCGAACCGGTTGACCGAAATGGTGGGGTAGAACCCGCCAGGAATAAACCGACCGCCGGTCACCCGGGGCAGTAGCTTGCCCAGCAGGCTGAAAAAGCACAGCTCGTAGCTGCTCTCGGCGTTGCAGTAATCGCAAGTGCCGACATCAATCGCCTCGTCCCGGCTGACAGAATAATCCTCCAGGCTCTTCTTCAATACCTCGCGGCTGATCGTTCCCAGGGCGATCAGAGCCTCACCCAGCGGGATATGCCGGCTCTTCTGCTCGTGTAAAAGCTCATCGCGCTGCTCTGGAGTAAGAAGCCCCAGTTCCACGGAGAGCGTGCCGAATTCCTTGTCCTCGGTCCACTGACGCTCTATCACCCGGCGGACATCCGCCTCGGAGAGAAAGCCCTTATCCAGGGCCAGGTTACCCAGCAGACGGTTGTTGCGGACCTGGTATTCCAGAGCCTCTTTTAACTGGTCGGCATCGATTATGTTCCTTTCGAGCAGGAACTGGCCGAACAGTGTCGATCGCATCAATCCTCCCTTGAACAGGAATAGCATTTCTCACGTACTTCTATATTTAAGCACCATTTTCCATTTCTGTCAACGGTGGCGTCGATTCCCCGGAAAAACAAGCAGGGCGGCCCGCAGCGGGACCGCCCTGCTTGTGTGTGGACCGGTTCGAAGCCCAGAGATCAGAAATCGACGAAATCCTTGTCATCCAGGGGGATAATTTCCCGGGGCGTTTTCTTGCTCTTTTCGTTCAATCCACTCCCTGCCCTCTGGGTGTTGACTCTCTTGGCCATCAAGAATGACGACCGGGCGGCCTTTGCTTTCTCGTCCGGCTTCCTTGAAAAAGGCTTGCCCGTCGACAGGGTCCTGGCGGGAAGCGGATTGTTACGCGGTTGCAGCCTCGCATATTCGCCCAGCCGGGCTTTCTGTTCGGAAGCCGACAGGTCGAATTCCGACACCATGTTCTGGAGGTCTTCGGCCTGCTTGCTCAGCTCCTCGGCTGCGGCAGCGGATTCCTCGCTGTTGGAGGCATTCTGCTGCGTGACCTGGTCCATCTGCGCCACAGCCGTGCTCACCTGATCGATCCCCTGTGCCTGCTCCTGCACCGCGGCCGCGATCTCGTTAACCAGATCGCTCACTTTCGAGGCTCCCTCGGTTATCTCCACCAGGATGCCCGCCACTTCGTCCGTGATCTGCACTCCGCCGCTGGCATTTTTCACCGACTCCTCGATCATCTCAGCCGTATTCTTGGCCGCAGCCGCGCTGCGCTGGGCCAGGTTGCGGACTTCCTCGGCCACAACCGCAAAGCCCTTGCCCGCCTCGCCGGCCCGTGCCGCCTCCACCGCCGCGTTCAAAGCCAGCAGGTTGGTCTGGAACGCGATCTCATCAATCGTCTTGACGATCTTGGCGGTCTGATCGCTCGAATTCTTGATCCGGTTGATCGATTCCGTCATACGCTGCATGGCCTGAGTCCCCTTGAGCGCCGACTCTCGCGCCGAACCGGCCAAGGTTTTGGCCTGCGTCGCGTGATCGGCGTTCTGACGGGTCATCGAGTTCATTTCCTCCAGGCTGGCGGAAATCTCCTCCAGCGCACTGGCCTGCTCGCTGGCTCCCGCGGCCAGGTTCTGGCTGCCGCTCGAGATCTGGCTGCCAGCCGCAGAAACCTGTTCCACCGCTTCGTTCACCTGGATCAGTGCATCTTCCAGCGCCCCCAGGGTAGTATTGATACTGTCGCGAAGCTCGGCGAAAGTACCCTTAAAATCCCCCTGCACTCTGGCCCGCAGGTCTTTGCCGGACGCCTTTTCGAGGACACTGGAAACCTCTCTGATGGGGGCAAGGAAAGCGTCGAGCGTATCGTTGATGCCCTTGATGACCTTCCTGAAGCCGATGATCGAGTAGTTCTCAGGGTTGCCGCGGACATCGAGCTTGCCCTGCAGCGCACCCTCCACGAGATTCTCCACGTCTTTCACGGCGCGGTCTTCCTCGGAGATATCCACGACGAATTCCAGTCCGCCGATGACGTTGCCCGCTCCATCCTTGAGCGGGGTGCCCGAGTACCGTATCGGCAGCTTGCCAGAGGGAAGACCGGCCACCGTGTTGTTGGTGCAGACTTTGTTCTCGCGTATGCAACGCCCCACAGCGCAGTCGGCAGTGTTGCACTGCAGGGTGTTGAACAAGGTGAAGCATTTCTTGCCCAGGCACTGCTCCGGCGTCTTTCCCACGGCCTTGGCGCCGGCCGCGTTCATGTAGAGCACGTTGAAATCCTTGTCCACCGCCATCACCGGTGTCGGGACCTTATCCATCAGGTCCGCCTTGAAGCTGGCTGCCTCAAGAAGGCGCCGGCTCTTGAATAAATTCCTCAGGATTTTCATTGTCTTCCCATCCTCTCGTCGATTTTATCGAACAGATACAACCGCTTAAGATATTTGCCTGTGCTTAAAGGCCGAACAGTGATTCGACTCCGCTTCCATCCCATTCATAGGCCTTCCCCTCCGTCAGACGTCAAGTTATTCACTGATTATCGGCTTGCTATTTCTTCCTCTGCCCCTCTTTGCTATCGATCTATTTAATGATTGCCCTTTTGTTTTCACACCCTCTCTGTCCGATTGCCGGATTAAGCGTACACTGCACCGTTTCAGACGAGACTACTGGAAGTTTTAGGTTAGATTTATTTTTGCTAATTTGCAATTCGTCTGGTATACCATTTCCCTGGATTTATATCAAGATATTTTTTATTTACTACACTTACACGCCCTGAACCGGAGGGGACCCCACCTCCCTGTGAGGCCCCCTCCCGCAGTGCAACTCAGAAGTCCTTGAAATCGTCATCATCCAGCGGGATCAGAGACTTGGGGCTTTTGCCGTTGCCTTTGCCCGCCTCGCCCTTGATCCGGCTGCTTTTCGAGAACACGTTCCGGTTCGACAGGATTTTTCCGGACAGGCGCTGCGGTACACCCAGGTCGGCGCCGGAGTAGCGTACCGGCATGGCATTCGCCTGCGGCCTGGCTGCAGATACGCTCCCGGTCTTATGTGTGAGCCTGAACTCGGCCACCATCCGGTTGAGGCTCTCGGCCAGGGAACGCAGCTCATCCGACTGCGAGTTCATGCTTTCGGCCTGTCCGTTCAGCTCCTCGGCGGCGCTGGCCGATTCCTCGGCGCTGGACGCGTTGCGCTGGGTCACCTCATCGAGCTGTGACACACCGGTGTTCACCTGGTCGATCCCGGTGGACTGCTCACGGGCCGCGACTGCGATCTCGCTCACCAGGTCACTCACCTTGCGGTTGCCCTCGGCGATCTCCTCCAGAGCGGCGGCCACCTCGGCCGTGATCTGCACGCCACCCTCGGCGTTTTGCACCGAGTCCTCGATCATCTGCGCCGTCTCCTTGGCGGCCTGAGCG
>CAYLSM010000145.1:0-11267 GCA_964386505.1 uncultured Gemmatimonadales bacterium | reverse complement strand
ACACTGCCGGGCTTGCCGTACCAGCCGTAAATCTCCTGCGCCCGTTCCAGCACCGCCTTGTAGCCCACCGGCGGATAGTAGGCGTCATCCACCGAGGTGTGCAGCATCAGCGGCCGCGGGGCGATAATCCCGGCCAGGGTCGGCCAGTCGAAATGGTAGGTGTTGGGAAAATAGGCGCAGTCGCAGTGCATGTTCTGCAGATCGTGGGTGATATGGGTATAGACATCCGCCGTGCCGGCCGCGGGCTGCACCACGGCGATACGCTCCTCGGCCGCTCCGGCCATCCAGCTAAGATGTCCGCCGCCCGACACTCCGGTCAGGGTGATTTTCTTCCCGTCCACATCCTTGCGGCTCAGAAGGTAGTCCACCGCGCGCATGGTGTTCCAGACCTCGATTGCCATGGGCGTGTAGCCGCGCGAGTACCAGTCTTTCAGGTCGTAGCAGCTCAGGCCGTGGTGCAGGCCGTAGACCTCGGCCGCCTGGACCGGGTCGATCACCAGGCAGATATAGCCATTGGCGGCCCACTCGGAGGCGGGCTGCTGACGGCCGGTCTTGGTGCCGTATATTCCACTTCCATGGCCCGGCCCCCAGATCGTCGCCGGGAACGGGGCCTTGCCTTTCTTCGGACGGTACAGGTCGGCGGTCACGTAGAACCCGGGCAGGCTCTGGTAGTACAGCACTTCAATTGTGTATTTATCGCAATCGACAGTTCTTACGACATTCACTTCCAGTGGCGTGCGCTCCGGCAGCGGATCGAGCCCGAGCATGAACATGAACTCCCGGTGCAGCTTCTCACGCTCGGCATCCAGCTTGGCTCGCGTGTCAATCCGGGTGTGGGCCTCCTCCCGGATGGCCGCGGCTTGGCTCACCAGGAAACTGTTCATCGCCAGCGTGTCGAGGCCTGAATCCAGGACTCCGGCCGCCCGGGCAGAACCACCCGCACAGAGCAGGGCCGCAGCCAGGAGCAGGCTGGCCAGTCCTGTCGACAAGGAATTATTTTCATTGGGTATCCGCTGCATATTCTCTCTCCCGGGAATGTTGTCTTTCATTGCGGCCCGGGCATGGGCCGTCTCAAATTCTCAGATCAGCGCTGGGCAGGAAACGAGGCACCTTCCGCAACCGGGCCGCCTGCTCGAAAGCGTAGCCGATCCGGAGCAGCACCGGCTCGCTCCAGGCCCGGCCGAAAAACGAGACCCCGAACGGCAGGCCGAACACCTCGCCGCCGGGAAGGTTAAGATTGGGATAGCCGGCCATGGCCGGAATGCCGGAACTGCCGCCGAGGCCATGATCGCCGCAGACCAGATCGCTCACATGCGCCGGCCCGCCCGAGGGCGCGAACAGGGCGTCCAGTTTGTGTTCATCCATCAGCTTGTCGATCCCCTGTTTCCCGGCCAGGTTGCGGCAGCGCTCGCGCGCCTCCAGGTATTCCTTGTCCGTGAGGGGCCCGCGCGACTCGGACTCGATCAGTGTCTCCTGGCCGAAATACGGCAGTTCCCGCGCGCTGTTGGCCTCGTTGAATGCAATCAGTTCCTTGAGGGAGTGTACCTGCCCCCCCTGGACCCAGTCCAGATAACGGTTAAGGCCGTCTTTGAACTCCCAGGTGAGAACTTTGTATTCCGCTCCGTGGAACTGGCCCTCGGTCGGAATTTTGAGCGGGTCCAGCAGCTCGGCTCCCTGCTCTTTCATTAACCGGAGCAACCCCTCCAGGGCGCGGTCCACTCCCGGGTGATAGCCGAAATAGTTGCGCAGCACCCCGATCCGCGCGCCCTTGAGGCCCGCCGGGTCCAAGAAGCTTGTATAGTCTGTCTGGATGTGGCCTTGGGATTGAGCGGTGCGCGGGTCATCCGGGTCCACCCCGGCCAGTGCACCCAGCAGGACCGCGGTGTCGGCCACGGTGCGGGTCATCGGTCCGGCGTTGTCCTGGCTGGCCGAGATAGGGATTATCCCGCTGCGCCCGACCAGGCCCACGGTGGGTTTGAGGCCCACGCACCCGCAGACAGCGGAGGGCCCGACTATGGAACCGTCCGTCTCGGTCCCGATTGCCGCGGCGCAGAGGTTGGCGCTCACAGCCACGGCCGAGCCGGAACTGGAGCCGGAGGGGTTGCGGTCCAGGGCGTAGGGGTTGCGGGTCAGCCCACCCCGTCCGCTCCAGCCGCTGGTAGAGCCCGAGGAGCGGAAATTGGCCCACTCGCTCAGGTTGGTCTTGCCCAGGATCACGGCGCCGGCCTGACGGAGCAGGCGCACCACCTGAGAGTCCGCGGGCGGGCGGCTGCCCAGCAGGGCCAGCGAGCCGGCCGTGGTCTGCATACAGTCGGCGCTGGCGATATTGTCCTTGATCAGGACCGGAATGCCGTGAAGGGGCCCGCGCGGGCCTTTCTCTTTCAGCTCGCGGTCCAGGGAATCGGCTATCGCAACGGCCTCGGGGTTGACCTCGATCACGCTGTTGAGGCGCGGCCCGGAACGGTCCAGCGCCTCGATACGCTCCAGGTAAAGACGGGTCAGGCTGGTGGCGGTGTACTGGCCGGATTTAAGACCGGCGGCCAGTTCGGCCAGTCCCTTTTCCTCAAGCTCGAAAGGCGGAAGGGCAGATGCGTCTCCTTGTCCCGACGCCGGTTTTTCAGCCTGTTTCTCCGGCCTGGCTGCACAGCCCAGGGCCGCCGCCGCGGCCGCGGATGCACCGATAAACCCTCTGCGGCTTATTCTTGAATCCATCGCGCCGCCTCCCGGCTGACAGTTCATATAAATGGAAAACCCTCAGATTCAGGAGAGCCTTACCCGGGCCTCCTCCAGCATCCGGCCGATTGGCAGGCTGCGCTTGCAGACACTCTCGCAGCGTGCCACCTTGGCCGGGTCGGGGTTACGGGCCGCCTCGCCCAGGGCGGCGTACTGCGCGCGGGCGTATTCTTTCAGGCCGTAGTCCTGCTCGTACATGCGGTAGCGGATCGCGCGCACGTACTGGCGCGCCTCGGGGCAGACTTTCTCGCAGGAGCCGCACATGGCGCAGTACTGCCCGGTCTGCATGGCCCAGTAGCGGTCCTCCAGAACCCGGTTACGCAGCCCGAAATTCTTCTCCATCAGGCCGCGGAAAAAATCCACCGACTGGAACGTGCTCATCGAGGCCAGGACCGAGTGGGCGTACTGTTCCTCTAACATTGCCTTGCACAGGGTGGCCACGGTCCCGGCCAGCTCGGGGTCGGAACCGTCCGCGTTGCGCTTGGGCAGGCCTTTCATGGTGAAAATGCCGATACCGGCCTGGTTGGCTTTCCGCGCCGTGGCCAGGAAAGCGGGGTCCTTGATGTTGGCGTATGACATCAGGGTGACATCGAACCAGCCCAGAGCGATGGCTTTCTCGAACATCTCGGTGGTGTTGGCGTGACCGGCCCAGCCCAGGAAACGTATCTTGCCCGCCTCCTTGGCCTTGCGGAAACTCTCGGGAATGCTCGGGTTCGAAATCTCCTCCAGGCTGGTCAGCGGCGGCACCACGATATCCACGTGGTCAGTGTTCAGCGCTTTCAGGCATGCGTCGATCTTGTCCGGGGTCTCCTTGAGCGCCAGGACCACCTTATTCCGGTAGCCCTTTACTTTGAACGCCTTGCCGAACGCCTCGATGCTCCGTCCGTTTTCGTAGTTCGGGGCCGTGTGCACCAGATTGATACCCTGGTCGATCAGGTGCAGCAGAAGGCGCGGGTCGGTGGCGATGGCGCCGCCCAGCGATATTTTGGTCACCTTGAGCCCGGTGCGCCCCAGTATGCTGGCCGGCAGTCCGTTTACGGTCAATGGACTCTCCGCCGCCGCAAGCGGTAATACAGCCGCCGAACCCAGGGCGGCTGCGGCCGCCGCCGCGGTGGAACGGCGGAGAAATTCCCGCCGCGAAACCTGTGAGCCCTGATTGCCACGGCTGTCCCGCTCCTCGTTGTGCCAGCGCATACTGTCTCCTTGCTCTCGGCCCGCTGTTGATAAGGTTCTGTATGTGGCTGAAAATCATTGCCCCAGGGCCTGGCGGCCCCCGGACCACAGTATGATATTCCCTCCGTTTTCGCCGGTCAACCTTTTTCGGACCCTCAGGGCTTTCCCAGGCTATTCCGCTCATTAAAAATGGATTGTATATTGAAAGCCATACCCGTCCCCATACAACGCTATTCCGCACCCGTCAGTCCATTGGAGGCCCCGATGCAGTCAGCCCGAACCCGGATCGCACTGTTTGCTGCCCTAAGTCTGCTTGCCGCTCTGGCCTGTTCCGGCGGCGGGCAGCCCTCCCGGATCGAGAACCAGGCGGTCCGTCTGGAGGTGACCTCCACAGCCGGGCTGGCGATCTCGCTCAAGGACGGGCAGGGCCTGGCTCCTTTGTCCACCGGCGAGGAACCGGCGTTCTACCTTCTGGGCGCGGACAGCTCCGCAGTGGCCCTTCAGACCGCCTCGATCAGCGTGGAGCAACCCTCCGGCGCCGCGAACGGCTCGATCAAGCTGACCCTGGTTCCGCCCGTGGACAGCCCGTTCAAGGGAGTGAAGGTAGAGGTGAGCCTGTCGCTGGACCAAACCAATCCCGGCGCGATCCTGTCCCAGACAACCCTGAGCGGCCTGACACCCGAGGTGCTCGAACACCTGGCCGGCACACGGTTCTATGTCCTCGACGCCCGCGCCGAGCGCTCCGACCCGGAACTCCCCCCCTACGGCTTTGTCCTGTTCCAGGGCGCTGCCTACGGGGAGGGTTCCTGGTACACCCGTATCCATCCGCAGCCGGGCTATGACGCCCCCAACTGGACCGTGCGCCACGAGCCCCGTCAGCACGACGGCGGCGGGATCCTGCTCAACTACGCCTGGACCAGAAAGGCCGGGCTGGCAATCGCTCTGGCCGACACGACCGCCCGGGTGGCCGCCCTTCCGGTCCGGGTTACAGCCGACAGCACGCTGCAACTGGCCGTGGAGCAGCCGGTCGAGTTCCTGCACCCGGATGAATCCGGAGCGGCCCAGGGCCTGCCGGTGATGCTGGGCGCGTTCCACGGCGACTATTTCGCCCCCTTGCGGGCCTGGGCCACGCTGCTGGAGGCCCGGGGGTTCCGTTTCGCACAGGCGCCGGAGGGCTCCTACGAGGGAATCTGGTGCAGTTGGGGTTTCGGGCGCGAGGTCACCCGGGACGACATCCTGCGCAACATCCCGGTCGCCAAGAAGCTGGGCCTGCCCTGGGTGGTTATGGACGACGGTTACCAGACCGGGCTCGGCTCCTGGGTCCTGGACCCGAAGAAATTTCCCCGCGGCGACTCCGACATGCGCGCCCTGGTGGACAGTATCCACGCCGCCGGCCTGAAGGCCAAGCTCTGGTGGGTGCCCATGAATGTGAGCGCCACCGACCCGCTCTACGCCGCGCACCCGGACTGGGTGGTGCTGGGCAAGGACGGCCAGCCGGTGGAGAACAAGTGGTGGAACTGCTACCAGCTCTGCCCGGCCTACGCCCCGGTGGTGGAGCAGCAGGTCGCCCTGGCGCACCATTTCATCGCCGACTGGGGCTATGACGGGTTCAAGATGGACGGCTCGTGCCAGGCCATGGCCGGACCCTGCTACAACCCGGCCCACCATCACGCCCGGCCCGAGGAGTCGTGCGAGGCCACGGCGGCGCTGTTCAAGGCGATCTGCGACGAGGCCACCTCGCTCAAGCCCGGCAGCGTGCTGGAGGTCTGCGAGTGCGGCGTGCCGCCCAGCCCGTTCAAGATGGCCTTCTGCAACCAGCAGGTGAGCGCCGACCCGGTCTCGAGCGAGCAGGTGCGCGCGCGGATCAAGATGTACCGGGCGATATTGGGAAACAAAGGCGCGCCCTACGGCGACCATGTCGAGCTGTCCAGCGGCTGGTATGTCAAACGCGCCGAGGTGGTCGAGGACGGGAACGATTTCGCCAGCAGCCTGGCCACCGGCGGGGTGATCGGCACCAAGTTCACCGCCCTGGCCGAGGACACCACGGGCCTGGACTGGCACAAACATGTCGGGAACCGGGCGCACTGGGAGAAATGGATCGGCCTGTACAACAAGCTCAAGCTGTACCAGGGCGAGTGCCTGAACCTCTACGACACGGCCTGGGATAAGCCCGAGGCCTACGCCGTGGGCAAGGACGGGGAGATTTTTTACGGCTTTTTCGCGCCGGAATTCAAGGGCGCTCTGGAGCTGCGGGGTCTCAAGGACGGGGTGAAATACGCGCTGACCAACTATGCCGAGGACGACTCGCCCCTGGGCGAGGTGACCGGCGGCCCCGGCGCATCCCTGGAGACCCAGTTCACGGAGCACCTTCTGGTACGGGCAAAGCCGGTGCGGTGAGGCTGGTTGCGGGGGGAGGTATTAACTGTAGGGGCGGACCCATGTGTCCGCCCAACGGCATCCGGGCACGGCATGCCTTGCCCCTACCTGCGGCCGGGTTCCCCGTGGGTGGACCGGGAGCGGTTCTTTCTCCCCTCTTGAGAGGGGTGGCGGCGTAACCACGGTCGCAGAGCCGGAAGCTGATATAAAACCGCGCCGTTTCCACGGGACAATGGAGAGCTGGACCTGGCCTAAATGTCCCAAGACAAAGGGGTGATCGCCCAAGAGTTGTTCAGCACCTGACCGCCCTAGTCTGTATGGATGTCGAGATCACACTGAAGATTTAGGCCCATACCCGGAGGGAACTTCGGAGCAGGTGGTCCACACAGTGAACGAGAACTGACGGACTCTATACTTCAAGGATTTCGGCTTCTTGGAGGAGTGAGGAGGAACTATGGTCACGTGGAAAATCCATAGTTTTATTCTTATAAGTATTATTGTAGTTGTTGAGTTGCTTTACGCTGAGTCTGGGGAAACAACGCGATATATGCAGATTGATAAATATGCAATTAACACCCCACAAGAGTATGAAAAATCAATCGACTCATTGGTTGAGTATTTAATTGCACCAGCAAGAAACGAAAGGGAGAAACTCCGATCAATATATGCATGGATAACCAACAATATTAGTTATAATTCTCAAATGCTTCATTCGAAGTACCCACAAAGCCTTCTTGATCCAGAATCAGTATTTAGGTCTCGTTCGACAGTTTGTGCAGGCTATGCTAAATTGGCCCAAGCTATGATGTCAAAGGCTTTGGGTAGAGAGGTCTATTATATATCAGGGAAGTTACAAAACTATCTCGATACTGGTCAAGGACATGCTTGGAATGCGGTAAAACTCGAAAATGATTGGTATTTTATAGATTGCACATGGGGTGCAGGAACCCTTGATAATAAAGAAAACTTCCATAAACGATTCAATGATTTTTACTTCTTAATGACTCCGGAAATAAGTATTTACACTCACTTTCCAAACGATGCACTTTGGCAGAGGCTTCCTACTCCTGTAACTTGGAATGAGTTTACCAACTTAATAGAGGTATTCCCTTCGTTCTTTGAAAATAATCTGAGTTTGTTGAGCCATTCTAAATCGTTCCTCCAGGCTGATAGTATTCTTGTGATTGAACTAATAGCACCTGAAAATATTGTACTCACTGCAGATCTTCAAATCGAAAATAGAGTATTGAACGAAAAGTTTATTTTCATTCAGAAGCGCGACATGTTATTTGACATACAGGCGGCATTCCCCAAGAAAGGAAGGTATAATCTCAACATATACGCAAAAGAGAAAGATGATCCTAGCTCTTATGGACAAGTCATGCGATATAAAATTGATGTAACGAATATCAAAAACGGGTTAATTGGACTGCCGTATGCTTGGTCGGCTTTTCAAATAAACAATGCTGAGTTGCTGAGTCCTCTTTCTGGTTTTATAGAATCCAAAGATGAAACATTGTATAAAATAAAAGTCCCACATGCCATAGAGGTCAAACTATATAGCGGCAAGAAAAAAATCAAACTAGAAAAAGATCAAGATGGAGATACTTTCTGGACCACGAAAAAATTGAAATCAGGTGATGTGACTCTTTATGCAAAATTTCCAGGCAATAAATCACTGATTGGTTTGGTTAAATTTACAGTTGTGGATTTCTAATAAATTATACGTTAGAATTGGAAGGATGAAAGCTCAATCTTCTCATGGAGAATTTTAATGTCCTCTGCCTCCCCCCGCATCCCGAGCCTGCACATAGTCGCGGACAATATCCCCCAGGCCCATTTCCGCGCCATCCAGGCGGTCTGGGAGCACGGCGCGCGTATCCGCACCGAGTACGACCGCAAAGGTCCGAACGGGGAATACCTCGACCCGCCCAGCCGGGACGCCCGCGTGCTGATCGAGATCGCCGACCCGTTCGGCGAGCCGCGCTACCCGCCCATCCTTCACTCCGAGATCGGGGCCTACATCGCCGAGATAATGGGGGCCAAGGACCACCTGGTCCTCTCCATGCGCGAGCTGGCCACAGCCGTAACCCAGGGCGGCGTGCCGGATGAGAAGCGCTGGCCCTACACCTACTCCGGCCGTCTGCGCCGCTACCCCGACCTGACCGCGGCCGCGGCCTCGCTCGCCGACTGCAAGGGAGCAAACCCGGCCGAGGCCCTGTTCGCGGCCCTGGACAGCAACACCATGAACCAGATCGAGCTGGCGATCCGCCGGATTGTCGAGACCCCTCATTCGCGCCGGGCGGTGATGACCACCGCCATTCCGTTCATCGACAACTACCTGCGCGAGGATGTCCCCTGCCTGCGGGAGATACAGCTCCGTGCCCTGGAGGACGGCTCCGGGGGGCTGGTGCTCAACATGAACACGTTCTGGCGCTCGCGCGACCTCTACAAGGCCTGGCCCGACAACGTGATCGCACTCACGTTCCTTCAGGACTGGATCGCCCGCGAGATCGGCCATCGCACCGGGGCGCCCTGCCGCGCCGGCAGCTATGCCGACTACTCCGGCTCGCTGCACATCTACGGCAGTTATTTCAACGAGATCGAGGGCGACCCGACGCGCGGCCTGCGCAGCTTCTTCGAACGTCACGACGAGGCCGCGTTCGTGGGGATGTCCATGACCGGCGAGACGGCGCGCGAGCTTCTGGTGCTGCCCGAGCTGAAAGACCTTCTGAGCGAGGCCAAGATAAAGGAATGGGGATTCGGCCCGGAGCAGCAGCGCCTTATTGCCGCCCTGGTCGAGGACCTTGAGGCCGGCCGCAGCCGGGCTTGAGGCGGGTTTGCAGTTCTTTTTCTTCTGACACCCTGCCACCACAGTTGACGCCGGTGGCCACATAAATCAAGTGGATCAGGTGTAGGGGCACGGCAGGCCGTGCCCGAATTTTCAGGATTAAATCCCCCTCAATCCCCCTTTGTCAAAGGGGGAGGCTGTTCGGTCTCCCGGCTTTTGCCTTAAACGCAAAGGGCTGCCATCATGTCGAGGGCAGCCCTTTCGTGCGTCTGGTGCCGGGAACGGGGCTCGAACCCGTACGGAGCTAAGCTCCAAGGGATTTTAAGTCCCTTGTGTCTGCCAGTTCCACCATCCCGGCGTGTGGCTGAAAAATACTGTTTTCGGCCCGTGCAGTCAACGCAATTGGCAGCATGGCCGAGTTTGCCTGTTGTCAAAACCGGCTGCCGGCTGTATCTTTGCACTGTTATTCCATAACCCGAACTTATTCCGAACCGGAGCCAGGATGCTGGAGGAACTGAAAGAGCGGGTCTGCCAGGCCAACCGCGACCTGGTGCGTCACGGTCTGGTGCTGTTCACCTGGGGCAACGTGAGCGGCCTGGACCCGGAGCGCCGTCTGGTGGTGATCAAACCCAGCGGTGTGAGCTACGACCGGCTCACCCCCGCGGACATGGTGGTGCTGGAGCTGGACGGCCGCAAGGTGGAGGGCGCCCTCAACCCCAGCACCGACACCCCCACCCATCTGGAGCTATACCGCAGCTTCGAGGGCCTCGGCGGGGTGGCGCACACCCATTCCAGCCACGCCACGGCCTGGTGCCAGGCCGGAATGGCCCTGCCCTGCTTCGGCACCACGCATGCCGACTATTTCTACGGCCCGGTCCCGGTGACCCGCTACCTGACTCATGAGGAAATCGCCTCGGACTACGAGCTCAACACCGGACGGGTGATAGTGGAGTGTTTCGAGGGTCTCGACCCGCGTTCCATGCCGGCCGTGCTGGTGGCCTCGCACGCGCCGTTCACCTGGGGCGAGAATCCCGAAAAAGCGGTGGAGAACATGGCGGTGCTGGAGGAAAGCGCCCGAGTCGCCCTGTTCACCCTGGCCCTGAACGCCTCGGCCGAGGCGATCCCGCGCCCGCTGCTGGACAAGCATTTTCTGCGCAAACACGGACCGGGAAGCTATTACGGACAGAAATCAGACCGGAACGCATAACCTTGGGAAGGCGAAGATGATCGACAGGAAAGAATTGCGGCGCTGGTGCTCGATCCCGGTGGACCGGCTGGCGGAGAACGGTCCGCGAGTGCCGTTCGCGGTGGTTGAGACGCGCGAGCAGATGGGCCTGGCCATGGCGCTGGAGCTGGTGGAGGAGGTGGAACTTCACAACGCGCGGGGCGAGGTCACCCGGGCGATCGTACCCTGCGGGCCGATGGCCTGGTACGAGCCGTTCTGCCGTCTGGTCAACGAGCGCAGATTGAGCCTTAAACGCCTGGTGGTGTTCCACATGGATGAGTGCCTCACCTGGCAGGGCGATCTTCTGCCCAAGGGCCACCCCTACAATTTCCGCAGCACCATGGAGCAGGTGTTCTACGGCCCGGTGGACAAATCCCTGGCCGTGCCCGAGGAGAACCGCCACTGGCTCACCCCTCAGACTCTGGCCGCGGTGCGGGCCGGGATAGCCGAGGCCCCTGTCGACATCACCTTGGGCGGCTGGGGGCAGGACGGGCACGTGGCCTATAACCAGGCCCGCCGCGACCCTTACAGCCCGGTGAGCCTGGAGGAGATGGCCGAGAGCACGGCCCGTATCCAGTACAACAACTGGGACACGATAATCGCCCTGGCCCAGCGCTCGTTCGGTTCGGCGTACCAGTTCGTGCCGCCGATGTCGGTCACTCTGGGGGTCAAGGAGTGCTTCTCGGCGCGCAAGGTGCGCGTTTACAGCGACACCGGGGCCTGGAAACAGACCGCTTTCCGGGTGGCCCTGTTCTCGGAGCCGACCCCCGAGTACCCGATGACCCTGCTGCAGCGCCACCCGGACGCCCGTGTCACCGCCACGCGCGAGACCGCCGACCACCCGCTGGCGCACCATCCGGAGTGGGAACTGTTCTGAGCCGCCCCGCGGACTGACCATCATACCAGGTGAAAAAAACAGCCGGGCCGGCGCTCCCCCGCGCCGGCCCGGCTGTACCCCACCACCCCTCA